>JAISFV010000062.1 GCA_031263445.1 Synergistaceae bacterium
ATTTTTCACGGCGCCGGTTGCCAGGGATTTGAAAATTTCCTGTTCGCCTGAATTCTTAAAAACTCTTTTGGGGACAAGCGTGTAGTTTTTCGACGGCTGAACCAAAAAATAAAAATCGCGGCTTTCCCAAATGGCGGAATATATATCCCACTTCAGCTTTGAATCGATGCTTTGCGTCTTGAATATTATTTCATCCGGCGAAAATATCAGAAGATATCCCTCTTGAAGTTTTGGCGAATTTACAAAATTCCTGTGCGGGATATAAAAATACAGCATCAACTCTATGGCTATTGCCACGGATGAGAGGGCGCAGCATAAAACGCCGAGGGTGCCGAAGCCGGAAGAAAACAGATAGTATATTGAAAACGCGGAAAAGAATAATATAAATCCTCTGGCGAATGTTCCCGCTATGACGCGATCCGCCAGAAGATATAACCTGTACGATAATTCCTCCGTCTCGAATGTCGTTTGGGTACTATCTGACACCGTGATGATAACTCGAAGGCCATTCTGTATTTTGGGCATATCGGCAGGAATGATTCTGCCGGTTTCGATATATCCTTGAAAAGCCTGCATAGCTGACTTACCCCTCCCCCCGAGTTTTCGCCGCAGGCGCCCAGTACAGGTACTGCATGAGCGCTAGGGACACCAGGGCGAAGAGCGAGATCGCGCGGAACGTGTTCGCGATCCCCAGCGCTGGCGAGGCGTAGCCGATCAGAAGCGGCGTGAAAAACCAGCCGAGGTCGTAGATGAGCAGCGCGACGGCTGTACCTTTCGGGCGCAGCGGTATCTCCAGCGCGTCACCGAGGAGAGCGTGATACAGCGGCCATGCGGCCCCTATCCCGACCCCCGTGACCACCCCCCCTATCAGGAAGGACGTATTTGACGGGACAAGGGCGATATAGAGAGCCGCCGCTGCCATGAGCATCCCGCACGGCGCTATCACGAGACGCCTGGGCAGACGGTTCAGCGCCTTTGCCCCTGCGGATCTGACGAATACGGCCACGATAGCGGAGCTCACCAAGAAATAAGAGGCAATGACGCCCCTCTCCGCCGCGAGCAACGATATGGAGACCACGAACGCGTCGGTGATTGAGACGAGGATTCCCGTGGCTACCAGGAAGAGGAACGCCCTGGACGACAGGAGGTCGCCGTATGTCCCCCAGCGCTCCGTCCCGCCCCTCTTTTTAGCGCCTCGGGGCGGCGTCGTGACTATCTTCTTTCCCAGCCACCAGCAAACGAGGCTCAGGGCGGGCCCAATCGCGAGGAAGGCGCTTTCCATAGAGCGGGCGAGGAGCCACTCGCCGACCGGGCAGACCGTGGCCATCGGCAGTATGCCGCCGCACACCACTATAGCGAAGTCCCTGCCGCGCTTTGCGTCCGAAGCCGTGATGGACTGATACGAGAAGAGCGCCATCGTGTAGACGCCGAACGCGGCGCCGGCCATTATCCTCCCTAAAAAAAGCGCGGCGGCGAACGACTTCAGGTAAAGCAACGAGCAGCCGGCGAAACTGAGCAGGCTGCTCCATACGAGGGTCCGCCGCACCCCGAAGTTCTCGATCGCCCAGCCGCCGAACGTGCGCGACGCCATGACGGCCATGAAGAAAATCCCCAGTATCCAGCCGGTCGCCTGCGAGGAAAAGCCGTATCCCTTCAGCGCGTTGCCGTACACGAAGTAGACCTGCTCCGTGCAGTGGATGGCGAAGAACGGCAGGAAGACGCGAAACAGCGCCATGGCCTCGCCATGAATTTTTATCCCGTGTTTCCCCAAGCGTTCAGCTTTCATCCGAAAAACCCTTTCGCAGCCTCATAGCCCTCCGGCTCATCGACCGCTGCATCCGCGCGAACGACGTCCCCAGGATATACCTGTTCCGCCTGAGCCAGTCGAGTGCCGCAGCCGTGTATCCCATGGCGGCCTCGGGGGATTTGAACGCGTGTTCCTCGATCTTCGCCAGCTCCTCCAGCAGGACAAAGGCAACCGGGTCGGCGCCTCGGCGCGGATCCTCGCGCAGCGCGCCCAGCGCCGAGAGGAAGGCGTCGCGGGCCGACGCGTGGTCTGACGCCCTCTTCGCCACGAACCCTTTCCTCAAAAAAGCCTCCACCCTGGCCTGGCTTGCCTCGCAAGCCCTGTCCCACAGCGCTTCGGCTCTTCCGGGATCACCGCTCGCCATCCATATGTCCCCTGCCTTGACCAAGTCCGCGCCATCCTGCGACGCGCCCTCCATCAGCCGGGCCACGTGGCAGTAAAGCGCCGCGAGCGAGACTATGTCTATCTCGTTGTGGTAGAACACGCCGGCGAGAGGGCTGGCGTCACGCGTCCTGAGATATTGCGCGTACATCTCCGGGATCAGCCGCCCGGGGATGTCTTCCCCGCTGCGCAGGACGCCCAGCACGTTCTTCTCCATGCTGCCGAGCGAGCAGGACGGCAGCCGTCCTTTGTAAAATTTCCGCGCGTGGCGCAGGAGGTCGATGTGCGGAGCGCTGTCCCAGGACGGGCTGCTCCGCGACAGCACGTGCCGGGTGCGGAGCAGCGGGAGGTCGAACGACGCGCCGTTGTACGTCACGAGACAGGCGTCATGAGGTATCACGGAGTCGATGGCGCGGAGCCAGCGCGATTCTTTTGACGGCCCCTCCAGAAAGAACTGGACGACGGTAAAGTCGTCCCCCGACGAGAAGCCAACGCCGCACAAAAAAGCGTATGTGCCCGTCCCACCTGAAAGCCCCGTCGTCTCCAGGTCGAGGAACACGACGCTGCCTCGGGCACCGAAGGTCTCCATCACGCCCATATCCTCGGGGCGGCCCAAAATTTTCCGCCCGTGCGGCGCGCCCAGGCTGTGGAAGCTCTGTACGCGGTATACCCCGTCGTCCACCCACGAGCCTCCGGGCAGGCCGCGCACGGACATAGGGGGCCGTCCGCGGACCGGCTCGGCCCTCTGCCTCTCGCCTTCGTCGAAAAACCTGTCGAACTTCCCCATAAAGTCACTTCCAGCACAGCAGAAATATAGTAAACGCCTGTTCATCAGCCTGCTTGGCGTTTTATCGTTCAGGAAGCGGCCGCCGCAGGGGTTTAGATCTTTGCCCTTTAGGCCCCTGACAGCAAATCTGTCCTCTGCGCTCAGATTTGGCGCGATATTTTAACGCTTTGGCGCGGCAGCCGCGACAACGATTTTATCACTTGCCCGTCAAGTCTATCACAACGATCTCCGCTGGCGCGAAAAACCGCATCGGCGGGCCGACAAAGCCCGCTCCGTTGCTCACGTAGATGTTTGAGCCGCACGGAAGCCTCAGGATACCTTTGGGCCAGCCCGGTATCCTGTGTCTGGAGGACGGCAGGGACACGAGCTGGCCGCCGTGCGTGTGGCCGGAGAGCTGGAGGTCGAACTTGCCCAGGGTCGATTTCTCGACCACGGGCCTGTGCCTCAGAAGCAGGACGAATTTTTTCTCTTCGTCGGCGGACAGCGAGTTTATCAGCGCTTCCGACCTCGAAAGAGACCTGTCCGCGTCCGAGGGCGTGGCGTGATCCATATCGTCCGCGCCGATCAGCAGGACCGCGCCCAAGTCGGCTTTGCTGCCGCGCAACAGGCAAATCCCGGCGCTCTCTATGAAGCGGGCCGATTCTTTGAAACTCTCGTAATATTCATGGTTGCCCGGCACAGCCCAGACGCCCATGCGCGGCCCGCTCTCCCGTATGGCGCGCAGTTCTCGGACGAAGGGCCTGTAAAACGGCAGCGTATCCGACCCGTCCCCCACGACGCCGTCCACCGTGTCTCCTGTGATGACGACGAGGTCTGGCGCGGCAGCGAGCGCCGCCCGCGCCACCCTGGCGACGTGGCCCGCGTTCATAAAGGGGCCGATGTGGAGGTCTGATATCTGGACGACCCTCAAGCGCTCACCAGGCCCGAGCTTGCGCGTCTGGAGCGAAAAAAAGACGCTCCGCACGTTCCATGCCTCGAACAAGCCGTAAAGGCAGGTAAGGAGCGCGAGGCAGAGCGCGGCTGGGAACAGTGCGCGGGGCGGCATCGCGTGGATGTGGGATATCGCCAGCAGAAGGATCTCGTATGCCGCAGAGAACAGGACGACAAAGTTCCAGACAGCGCCCGCCCTCTGGAGGACTGACCTGAGCGAAACGCGCCCTGTGCCGTTCCTTGGCGGCCCTACGAGCGGCGCTGACGCGGACGCGCATAACGCAGACGCGCCGGCGGACAGCCACAGCGCTTTAAGCCAGCCAGGGAACGCCCAGGCCGTCATGACGTAAATGCAAGCGTGGACGGAGAGCATGACTGAGGCGAAAGCGGCCCAGAAATAAGCCCTGTCCGAGAACCTGCGGCCCCGCGCGCCCCGGCCGCTCATACCTGGGACGACCAGAGCCGCCCCACCGACTCCAGCAGCCTATGCCGCAGCGGGCGCTTCTCCCACGATTTGAGGCTGCACTCCTCTGCGTCGTCGAGGTCGTCCAAAAATTGGGCGGCGAGATCGGCGCATATCCCAGCGTCGTATATGAACGCCTGCACCTCGAAATTTATCTGGAGGCTCCGGTTGTCGAGGTTCGCCGTACCCACGGATCCTATCGCGTCATCCATGAGCAGCGTCTTCGCGTGGACGAAGCCCTTTTTATACCGCCAGACCCTCGCGCCTGAGCGGATCAGATCCTCTATATTGGAATTACCTGCCCAGAAGGAGAGGAAGTGGTCGCATTTAGCGGGGATCAGCAGCCTGACGTCGATGCCAGCCAAGGCCGCGACCTTCAGCGCCTCCAGGATCGCCTCGCTGGGTACGAGGTACGGCGTGGTTATCCATATCCTCTCCCGCGATTCGGATATCATCATAAAGTAGATCTGCTCTATGGAGTTCCACGCCTGGCCCGATCCGCCCGGCACTATCTGCGCCAGGCAGCCGCTGGCCCCATCCGCCGTTTCCTGCCGCGATGGGGCGAATTCGGGGCTGTCCGCCGACAGCTTCTGCCCGGAGCAGATCTCCCAGTCCGAGAGGAAGATGGCGTTAAGCGCGCGCACCGCGTCCCCTGTGAACTCAGCGTGCGTGTCGCGCCAGGGCCCGAGCGGGCCTTCCCCTAGGTACTCTGTCCCGACGTTGAGCCCGCCGGTGAAGGCTATGTCCCCGTCGACCACGACGATCTTCCTGTGGTTGCGGAAGTTGAGCCCGTTGCGGAGAGCGGGGAAGGAGACAGGCATGAACGTCCTGACCTCCACCCCGGCGCGCTCCAGCTCTTTTTTGAGGCCGCGCCCAATGCGCCGGCTTCCCACGCCGTCTACGGCCATCCTCACGCGCACGCCAGCCCTGGACCGCTCTGTCAGGATGCCCGCTATCTCCCGCCCGAGCCGGTCGTCTTTGAATATAAAGTACTCGATGTTTATGTAGCGCTCCGCTTTAGACAGCGCCGTTTCGATGCGGCGGAACGTCTCCTCACCGTTCACGAGGAGCCTTACGCCGCAATGCTCGCAGATGTCGGTCGACGAGTTCCTGTACGCCAGCACCGAAGTCTTGCGGACGCGCGCCGGGGCGTGTCCCCATGCCTTCGTGGACGGAGGGTAGGATTTTAAGGGCCTGAAGAGCTTCCGCGTCTTCAGCCTCTTCATGTCAGGGCCGAGCGTGACGTAGAGGATTATCCCCAGCACGGGCAAAAAGGCCAAGGTCATGAGCCAGAGGATCGTGCGGTCGGGGTTCCTCTCCTCCAGGAAAATGATAGCCGCAGTGGCGGTTATATAGATTGCCAGTATGTGCGGCACGTATTCGCGCGCGAACGCCGCAAGGCGCGACAGAAGCCTCTCTGCGGCCAGCCCTAAATCCACCGCTTCCGCGTCCGCCGTGATGATTTGCAGCATATATGGCAACAGCCCCAGCAAGAAGGCTGTGGCGGCGATCACGAGGAATTTCTTCCACACCAGGCCCTTGTCCCTCATGGCAGAATTCTAGCACCTGCGCGCCAGTTTGATAACATGTGCTGGTTGCCTGTTCTGCCAGATTATTCGATCAGCGGCTCTTTCTGGCTGTCTATGTGCATATTCTTACAGAGTTCGATCACGATATCTATGAACGACTGAATGTACTGGGGGAATTCCATGCCTTCCAGGTACGCAAGGATGACCCTGTTTCGTTGGGCGTAATCGAGCAACGGGAAAATATTCAGGTTTTTGTCTCTGATGTCGTCAAATTTCAGGAAAAGCATCATTTCGGGGCAAAAGCACGCGCCGTA
>JAISFV010000184.1 GCA_031263445.1 Synergistaceae bacterium
GCGCCCTCCACCTGTACGGAACCTATTGTCCCATGTGAAATACGAGACGCAAGTTCATGTGGTTGCTTGCTTGATTGTACAATTCCTAACCACAAATACATTATACGAGGAGTGTCAGCAATGAGCTTGAAGAGAAAACTCATAAACGGCGCGCTGGCCCTGATCGCCGTGACGGTCATGATGCCGGCCAGTTTCGCCTGGGCGGCGGTATCCAATGTATACTTTGGCAGCGTAACAACAACAGCAAGGACGGCAACTCTATCAGGTTTTGCGATAAGGAGAGATGATCCGTCTACAACCAGCGGTTCTCCTGTAGACGGCACTGCGGGTGGAAATATTACCCTTACTATAAAAGATGTAGATACGGATACTGCTGTTGGTGCAAGTAAAGTGATTGATATAGCAGCGGGGTTAAGTGACGGTGACATTGAGCCTTTCGCCGATCTCACGCCCAATACAGAATACTATATTGAAGTAACTGCTGAGGCAGTAACTGGAAACTCGACCGGGATTGCTGCTGGCGATAAGACCAACGATGCTGGACAGACCGCCAATGATATTACGACGGATTACCTGACCTACGCTGTCTCCGCGCCGACGAACGTCACGCATAATAACGCTAATATTGTAGTACAGCTCTTGGACGAGGCCCCGGCTGAATTTGTCGAAGCAGATGGTGATTTTTTGGAATATCAAATAAGCGGCTCCACCGGCGGAACGCCATTCGGTCCGACTGCCGAGGTTTCCACCTCGGCAATTGACGCGCATGGAGTGTCGATCATCGGATTTCAAAATCCACTTCCGTCCATGAGCAGCGTTCTGGTGGAAATAATAGGCGGAAAGATTACAGGCGGTGTTACCGACGCCGATTGGGACGGTTATTTCGACTATGCAGTAGGCCCGACCAGGACATTTGTCACGGCACCCGCGCTGAACGACGCGAGGATCCGCGCGTCGGCCGACCCTTCCCGCACCACGTCGAGGGCGCTGGCAGTTGACGTATGGCTGACTTATTATGACGGAGCCAGCAGCGCTCAAGTGCTGGACGACGACATCAACGGAACGCTGTATGCCGACCTGGTGACAGAAAACGGCACATTTGTTGCCAACGTCCCAGTGACGATCAGGGACGGCGAGGGGACGGTTTCCATTTTGGACGGCATCGACCCCGGCACGACGTACCATTTTGTGGTGACGGACGTGAGCGGGCTGACCCCATCCGCAGCCCCTGGCATCTACGCCAAGTGGGTGAATTACGAACACTCATCCGTCGACAGGTTCAGCTCGCTCGCCCCTGACGGCAGCGCCAGCGCCGGCGGCAGCGGCGGCGGGACGACGCCCTCCGGCGGCGATGACGACACCCCGCCGCCTGCCGGCACCACGGTAGTCTCCGAGACCCCGGCAGCCGACGGCACGTTCGAGGCAACAGCCACGATAACCGCGGAGTCCGGGGCGCCGGCGACGAGCGTCGCGGTCGATACGACAGCCGCGGTTATCGCGCAGCTCAGCGCGATAGGGCTGGAGGTCACGGTTGCCGGCAACGAGGTGACAGTCTCCGGCACGGCGACCGACATAGGCGTGTTCGACATACCCGTCACGGTCAACGGCACGGAGTCCCAGATTGTAAGGGTGACGATAGAGGCCATAGAGCACACGGACGCCGTGTTCGTGGACACCGCGCCCGGCGCGCTGCCCGACTGGCAGACGGAACTCACTACGAGCGGTAGCAGCACCCTGTTCGTGACCTACGTCCCGACCGACCTGACGGCGGACGTCTCCGAGGTGAAGGACCTCCGCGCCGCCGGGACGGGGATCAGCGTCACGGGCGTCGAGATAGAGAACCCGCTGCTGCGCGGCGGCAGGGGCGCCGGCGAGAAGCGCTTCAAGGTGTCCGGCACAGTCACCGACTACGGCACGGCTGAGATCGGGACCATATCGTACCGCGTGGGGATAAACAGGTACACCCAGTCAGCGAACGTCAGGCTCAGCTCGACGAGCGTGACCGACAACCGCACGGAAGCCACTGGCGGCGGTTCCAGCGGCGGCGGGTGCGACGCGGGCTTCGGCCTCTTCGGCCTGCTCGCGGCGACCGGCACCGCGGCGCTCCTCCGCAGGAAGGGCTGACATTAGCCGCTACCCTATTCACTAGCCACTAATCACCAAAGCGAGAGGGGCCGAACGGGCCCCTCTCGCTTACGAATTATCTAGCGTTTTTCTTTGAGGAAAACTGATTTACTGTCAGGTGCCTAAAGGTGAAGAGTCAAACCCTCGCGGTACCGGCTTCCAAACGGCAAAATGCCGTCTACGCCAATCAATCGGCGTTTTCTTTGGGGATCAGGCAGAACGGGTGGCCGGCTGGGTCGAGCATGACCACGATTTCAGGGATGAACTGCTGTCCTGCTTTTGTCGCCCCGAGTTCAGCGGCGCGCTTCACCGCGTCATCCAGGTCGTCCACGAAAAAATCCAGATGCGCCATCTGCTGCTGTTTCCCGGGTTCCTCGGGCCATATCGGCGGCGAGTAACCGTCCGCGTTCTGGAAGTTCAGGTTGATATCCGTCCCAGGCACGCCGACCGCCACGCCGTGCCCTCCAAACTCCCGCACGATCTTGCCGCCCAGCAGCTTCACGTAAAAGTCCGCGAGCGCCCGGAAATCAGAGCTGTCGATTGTGACGCAAGCAAAATAAACTCCGCTCATCTCAAACCTGCCCGCTTCACGCCGCTCAATCGCCGACGTACAGGGAGATCGGGTACGAGAGGTATTCGAGGGGCGAGAGCTGGTCTGCCGTCACGTAACCGGCCGGCGCGTTGATGACGGTCGGTATGCGGTTCACTATCGTGGCGCAGGTATGCTCGACCGTGGCGGGCTTGGTGACGGAGAATACCGTGTCCGGCTCGCCCTTTATCTTCCAGTCGCACATGTCGCCGTCGTCCGGGCCGTAGACTTTGCCGATGCACTGCGTCTCGATCACCGGCCCCTGGAACGTCTCGGTGGTGACGACCGCGCTCATGCCGATGCAGAGTCCCTTTTTGACGGTCTCGCCCATGGTGGCCGAGTAGATGTCGCCGTCGTGGAAGTACGGCACCGATTTCTGCGTCTGGCTCTTGATCGTCCAGCCCATTTTAGCGCACAGCGACTCGTTGGAGTTCCAGACGTAGGAGGGTTCGAGCGTCTCGGGGTGGGCCAGTTGCTTCTCGAACTCGTCTGCGGTGAGCCCGACGCCGTGGGCCTTGGCGAGCGCTAGGCCGTAGTCCTCGACGTTATAGCTGACAGCGCCTTCGATCTTGTCGATCCTGTGTACACCGCCGGCCACGCAGGATATCATGTTGATCCAGTATATGTCCTGCATACCGGAGCCAACCACCGTACAGCCCGTTTCCTTCGCGATGCTGTCGAGCTTGTTTGTGAGCGCCGACGACGTAGTCCACGGGTATATCGCCTCCTCGCAGGTGGAGATGACGTTGATGCCGCGCTCGGCGCACTTCTCAAAGTGCGGGAAAACATCGTTGATGAAGCTGAAGAGCGTGACCACCGCGATGTCCGGATCACACTCGTCCAGCACGGCGTCGGCGTCGCTGCGGATCGGAACCCCCAGCTTGAAGCCCAGCTCCGCGTAATCTCCCACGTCCATGCCGACCACGGCCGGGTTTACGTCGATGGCGCCCACTATCTCCGCCCCGTTTTCGTACAGGTAGCGGAGGATTACCTTGGCCATTTTCCCGCAGCCATACTGCACCACGCGAATCTTCTGATTATACACAGCATATCTCCCCTTTTTTGCTGAATTTTATAACGATTTCCTACGCGACAGTTATAATACATTTAAGGAAAAAAATCAATGAATCAATTTCCCTTAATGTGCCGTCCAAAGCGGGCCTTGCCCGTATCCGGGCTTGGCGCGTGAATCCTGACCGGGAGCAGCCAGGCATCAGCGGCCAAGCGACTCGAAGTAATCCTTTGGAACACGCTATAAGTCGGCCTTAATGAGGGCGCTTCGTGCAAGCGTGCAAGCTCGCGCTATTGACACACAACAAAAAGAACTATATACTCTAAAAACAGATAAAGTCATCATAAAATCACTATAAAACATATAACGCTCTCCAAAATACCACAGAATCTCACACTCTAAGGAGGTCTGTTCATGGGAAAGTATGTCATGGTCATTGACGAGGGTACCACCGGGACGAGGGCCTTGCTCTTTGACAAGGCGTTCAAGATCATCTCCGAAAGCTACGCGGAGTTCACGCAGTACACGCCGAGCGATGACAAGGTCGAACACGACGCGGAGGAAATCTACAGCAAGACCATTCAAATGTGCAAGCAGGCCATCGAGAGGGCGGGGGCGTCCGTCTCAGACATCGAGTGCATAGGGATCACAAACCAGCGCGCTACCGCCGTCGCGTGGAACAAAAAAACGGGCAGGCCGATCCACAACGCCATAGTGTGGCAGGACAACCGGTCCGCGAGGAGATGCGCGGAACTTAACGCGAGCGACTGGGGCGACAAGTGCAAGGAGAAGACCGGCTGGGTCATCAACAACGTTTACTCCTCGCTGATGCTTGAGTGGATGAAACAGAACGTGGAGGGGGCGCAAGCACAGTTCGAGAGCGGCGACGTCATCTTCGGCACGATCGACACGTGGCTGATATGGAAGCTGACGGGCGGCAGGGTCCACAAAATCAGCTTCTCGAACGCCTCCGTGACCGGGAGTTTCGACCTCGGCACGGGTGAATGGTACTGGGAGTTCCTGGATTACTTGGGGCTTCCCCGTTCGCTCTTCCCAGAGGTGACGGAGGACTCCGGCAGCTACGGCGAGACGTCCCTGGAAATTTTCGGCGCGTCCATACCGATCACGGGCAGCATCGCCGACCAGCACGCCGCGCTCTTCGCCCAGGGCTGCAAGAGCGTCGGCATGGCGAAGCTGACGAACGGGACGGGATCGTTCCTCGACGTGAATATCGGAGAGAAGTGCTTCGTCGCCCCCGGCGGCATCAATACCGTGATAGCCTGGAAGATAAAGGGCAAGGCGTGCTACGCGATGGAAGGCTACGCCGCCGTGACCGGGTCCGCCGTGCAGTGGCTCCGCGACGGGCTTGGCATCATAAAGAGTTCCGGCGAGATAGAGGGACTCGCGAGAAGCGTGCAGGACACGAACGGGCTCTATTTCGTGCCGGCGCTCGCTGGGCTGGGCGCGCCATATTGGGATCAGTTCGCGAGGGGCATAATCGTCGGCATCAACCGCGGGACCACCAAAGAACACATCTGCCGCGCCACCTTGGAATCGATCGCCTACTCCGTGCGGGACATAACGGAAGCCATAGCGGACGCGACCGGCAACAGGGTCACGGACGTGAGCATCGACGGCGGGGCTTCGAAGAACAACCTCTTGGCGCAGATGCTGTCGGACATAATATGCGCGAACATCAGGAGGCCCGCCTCCATCGAAGCCACGAGCCTCGGCGCAGCCCAGATGGCCGGCCTCTATACGGGCTTCTGGCAGGAGAAGGATTTCGACGTCTCCATAGAGTACGACGGCCACTTCAAGGCGGAGATTTCGGAGCAAAAGAGGACGGAGGGCTACGCGCAGTGGCTCGACGCCGTCGAAAGAAGCAAAGCCTGGGTCAAAAAGTAGCTCGCGGCATGAACGTCGAGATCCGTGACGGGATAGCATACATAGGGGGCGGCCTGAGCGACTGGAACGCTGTCGTGAACCTCGGACACAGCCTCTGCGCTGAACCAGGCGTGAATAACGCCGCCATCGAACGCCCGGATCTGGCGGAACGCGACCTGTCGGCGTACCTCGCTATGGATGACATAGACGAGACGGACGTCGTCGTGATCGGAGGCGGCATCTCCGGCTGCGGCATCGCCAGGGAGCTACGCAAGCGCGAGTGCGGCGTCCTCCTTCTGGAGAAGAACTCCGACGTGGCCGAGGGGACCACCAAATCCAACAACGGTATGATCCACTCCGGCTACGACTCAAAGCACGGCTCCCTGAAGGCCCGCCTCAACGTCGAAGGGAACGCGCTTTACGACGAGTTGGCGAGTGATCTCGGGTTTCGCTTCAACCAGACCGGGTCGTTCGTATGCGCTTACGGCGCGGAGGACGAGGCCACGATAGCTGGCTTTCTCGAAAACGCGAAAAAAAATTCCGTCCCAGGCGTCGAGGTGCTGGACGGCAACAGATCCCGCGAAATAGAACCCGCCATGGCCAAGGACATCGCGTTCACGCTCTGGACGCCGTCGGCAGGGTACGTGGAGCCTTACGAGGTGGCGCTGGCGCTCATGGAGAACGCGATCCAGAACGGCGCCCGGCTCCGGCTGAACTGCGAGGTGAAGGGGTTCGCCTTCTCCGAGGGCGGGGAAAGCATCTCAAAGGTGCTGACCACGCACGGCGCGATATGCTGCAAGCACGTCGTAAACGCCGCAGGGCTTTATGCGGACGACATGGCGTTTTTGGCCCGCGACGGTTTTTTCTCCATACACCCGAGGGGCGGGGTCCTCGTCATTTTCGACAAGCGGAAGCCGAGCCTTTTAAAGACGTACCTGGGCGTCACGCCGAAAAACTTCACGAAGGGCGGAGGCCCCATGATGACGCCGCAGGGGACCATGCTGTGGGGGCCTTCCGCAGACGAGCGCGCCGACAAGGAAAATCTCTCCGTGGACGAGGAGGGGCTGCGCTTCGTCATCGAGAAGGGAGTGAGGCTCCTCGATGGCATGGATTCCGGCGACGTGATAACGTACTTTGCCGGCAACAGGGCGAGTACGTTCAACGAGGATTTCGTCATATGCAACTCCAAGAGGATAGACAACCTGACCCACGTGGCCGGCATACAGTCGCCAGGCGTCGCCTCGTCCCCTGCCATTGCCCGGATGGCGTCAGCGCTCGTCATGGAGCGGAAAGGCTACGGGCCGAACGAGCGATTCAACCCCGTGCGCCGACACAAGCCTCCGTTCCGGGAACTGGACGCGCGCGAAACGGGAGGGGAAAACGTGATATGCAGGTGCGAGACCGTGACGGAACGGGAGATCGTAGAGGCAATCGGTGGCGTTATCCCAGCCAGGACGGTCGATGCCGTCAAGAGACGGACGAGAGCCGGGATGGGCAGGTGCCAGGGCGGCTTCTGCGGCTCTCGTGTGATAAGGATACTTGCGCGTGAACTCAAGATCGATCCCACAGAGGTGACGGTCAAGGGGCCAGGAACGAACCTCTTGATCTCCAGGACGAGGGGATAGGGCAATGCGAGAGATAACGGCGGACATCGCGGTCGTAGGCGGGGGGCCGGCGGGTATGTCGGCCGCGCTGCGCGCTTGCGGGCTTGGCGCAAAGACGGTACTGATCGAACGCGACGCGGCCCTCGGCGGCATATTGAACCAGTGCGTCCATGACGGATTCGGCCTTCTGCGCTTCAAAAAGCAGATGTCCGGATCCCAGTACGCGCAACAGTTCGCCGACGCCGTGTATGAAAGCTCGGCCAGCGTCATGACCGAAACGACGGTTTTGAAGCTGATCCCGGGCGAATGCGGGTCTAAGGCTCAGTCAAGGCAGGGCCTGTACACGACAGGCGAAAAAACAGGAGGCGCCTTGATCAGGGCCGGAGCAGTCATACTGGCCATGGGATGCAGGGAGCGCCCGCGCCAGCAGGCCGGCATAGTGGGTTCGCGCCCAGCCGGCGTCCTGACGGCCGGCGCGGTTCAAAAGTACATAAACGTCGAGGGCTATCTCCCGGGGCGCAAGGCCGTAATCCTTGGCTCGGGCGACATAGGGCTCATAATGGCACGGCGCATGACGCTCGAAGGGATCGACGTGGCCGGGGTGTACGAGATAATGCCGTCCCCCGGAGGGCTGCGCCGCAACGTCGCGCAGTGTCTTGACGACTACGATATCCCCCTGCGCCTGTCGTCCACGGTGACCGAGGTACACGGCAAAAAGAGGGTCGAGGGTGTGACAGTAGCGGACGTGGATGCGGCAAGGCACCCGATCCCGGGGACTGAGGTTTTCGTGCCGTGTGACCTGCTCGTCCTCTCCGTGGGCCTCATACCAGAAAACGAACTTTCGAGAGACGCGGGTATCGAGATGGATCCGGTCACGGGAGGCCCCGTCCTCGACAACTTCATGATGGCCTCAGTGCCGGGTTTTTTCGCGGCGGGGAACGTGTCGGCTGTCTTCGACCTCGTCGACTACGTATCTGACACGGGCGAAGCGGCAGCGGAGGGCGCGTGCCGCTTTCTGGGCGGCGAGGCGCTGCCGGAATACGTTACAGTGAGGGCCGGGGATGACGTCTCGTTCGTCCTCCCAGGCAAAATACGGAGGGATCTCCCAAGCTCCGCCCTGTATATGAGGGTAAAACGGACTATCGAAAACGCCGTCCTTGAAATATTGGCGGACGGGAAGCCCGTATACGAAAAAAAACACCCCATCGTGACGCCGCCGGAAATGGTGACGGCGCGGTTCCACGAGTCGGCAGGTTCAGGTGTCCCGGATGCCGGCGGACTGACGGTCCGCATATTAGGTGATTGAGAGATGAAGAAATTCACTTGCATCGTATGCCCCATAAGCTGCAGCCTCGCCGTCCAAGCCGAAGGTGGCGGGGACATAACCGTCACGGGCAGCAAGTGCGACAGGGGCAAGGCTTACGCCAAAGACGAATACCTCGCGCCGAAGCGCGTCATAACCACGACAGTGAAGATAGACGGCGCGGACATCGCCCTCCTCCCGGTCATTGGCACCGCGCCTGTACCCAAGGAGCTGCTCCGCACTTGCCTCAGACACCTCTACGGCATAAAGGTCACGGCGCCGGTCAGGATGGGCGACGTGATAGAGCGCGATATACTGGGTTCAGGCGTAGACATAGTGGCGGCGAGGAGCGCCGTAATAAAGAAAGGCTGATTTATTCTAATTCCAAATCAACTCGTCTATAAGGAGAGTATACATGAAGGAAGTTTTGCGGCAATTTTTCGACGACGTGCGCGCGCGCTGCCCTGGGACGGAGATTCTGACGAGCGACGAGGACAGGCTCGCGTACTCGCACGGCTGCTATCCGCGCGAATACAAGTGGATTTTGCAGGGGAAATACCCTTACGTGACGGAGGGAGTCCTGGTTCCGGGCGACGAGGAGGGCGTATGCGGCATACTCCGGCTGGCGGGCGACCGCGGCATAGGGGTCATACCTTACGGCGGCGGGAGCGGTATCGTCGGCGGCTCTATACCGTATGACGGGCAAGTCATAGTGGATACCAAGAGACTGACCGCTTTCTCGGTCAACGCGGCCAACATGACTGCCAGGGGTGGCGCGGGGCTGTCGGGGTGCGAATTTGAAAACTTGCTCAACAGCCGAGGCTACACATCGGGCCACTACCCGCAGTCGTTTCAGAGCGCGTGCCTCGGCGGCATGGTCGCCACAAGGGCCATCGGGACGTTCTCCACGAAATACGGCAAGATGGACGACATGGTGACGGCACTGGACGTGGCCCTGCCCACCGGGGAGATGCTGAGGACGCACGAAGCGCCAAAAAGATCCACAGGGCCCGAATTGGTTCAGCTTTTCCTCGGCAGCGAGGGCGTGTACGGGATAGTGACGTCCGTCGAGATGAGGATACACCCCATAGCCGAGAAGAGGATATTCGCCGCTTACACGTTCCCTCAGACGGAGGACGGTCTAAACGCAGTGAGGGCGATAATCCACCGAGGGCTGCGCCCCGCCGTCGTCCGTCTCTACGACGAGACAGAAGCCAGGCACAAGGTGGCGCAGTACCGATTCGAGCTGGGAAGCTCCCTGTTGATACTTATCTTCGAGGGATACGAAGAGGAAACGGAGCTGGAGGCGAGGCTGTCGGACGGGATATGCGCGGCCCACCTCGGACGCCGCAAGGGCGGGACGGCCTCCCGCGAGTGGTTCGCGACGAGGTTCTCAACGAAAAAAATGCTCGACTACGACGCCATAAGGGGCGGGACAGCCGACGCCATCGAGGTAGCGGCGCCGTGGGACCGCATAGTGACGGTCTGGCGCGAGATGAGATATGCCCTCGAACCGCTGTGCGACGTCGTGGACTGCCATTTCTCTCACGTCTACCACAGCGGGGCCAGCGTCTACGTGATATTCCACGCCACGACCTGGGGAGACGAGCGGGAGGGCGAAAAACGGTATCTCGAATGTCTGCGGATAGCCTGCGAGACCAGCGTCAAGCACGGCGGCAACGTCTCGCACCACCACGGCGTGGGGACGGCCAAAGCGGAGTTCATGGCGCTTGAACACGGCACGAGCGGAGTCGGGGTCATGAAAAAGATCAAGGACGCGCTCGACCCGAACGGAATACTCAACAAAGGAGTCCTGGGGCTATGAACGCTGGAGTTGCGGCAGACGGGGCAAGGGGAAATTTTACGCTCGAGAGCGAGAAATACGCGGAAAAACTAAAAAGACAGGCCATCCACATGGATCAGGGCGTCTGCTTTAACCCCGAGTACCTTGCGACGCGCCTATCGAGCCTTTACCCGTCGCGGGCCGCGCAAATCGCGCGTGCGGTGCTGACGGGCGAGCTGTCGCCTTCGGAGCGGGGGGCGGAGATAATTTTCACTTCGATACTCTCGGGGCAGGGCGAGCGTTGGCAGAACTTCGCCGAGGACAGGGACGATTTCACGCTCTGCATGATCCTGGCCAGGGAACTCTTCGTGAAAAGCGGTTTCTCCCGCGTGAAATCGGCCGAGGAGCTGGATATCCCAAAAGACCCGGACAGGCAGGCCCTTTGGGACGACGCGATAAAGGCCGAGACTGGCGCCGGCTGCTTCCTGTTCGTCGATGACGCGAGCTTCGAGCATACCGGCGATTCCCCAAAAAAGCTCGGCGAATTCCTGCGGCGCAAGGACATATCCGTGCGCGGCTACCTGGCGCAAGGGACGGGATTCGCCCTCCTGGCCCACGGGTTCGCGGACGAGGGCATCGAGCGCCTCCGCTCGCTTGTAAGGGAACTCTCCTCAAGCAAGGCACAAAGGGTCGTCACCGTCTCCGGGCAAGCCACATACTGCCTGACAACCCTAGCGGACGCGCTCGGCATACCGCGCGATTTCGACGTGACGGACGTACTCGA
>JAISFV010000005.1 GCA_031263445.1 Synergistaceae bacterium
AGCTTTCATCCGATAAGCAAACTTGAAATTCAAACGTGGTATTTTGACGCGCTGAACGACGACGCAAAGATTGATGCGCTCGCGTCGGAGTATGGAATAGAGGATTTTTACAAAGACAAATACCGGGATACGGTTCGGATTGGGCGCGAGACGTCTGACAGTGAGAATTTCGATAAGACACACTCGTATTACACGGCTGTGGTGCAGGGGTTTTTCAGGACATTTTATTACGCGAGAGGCGCCGCGTTTTCATTCCTGATAGAGGAAAAGCCGGAGTACGGAGGATACACCGAAGGATGGCGGAGTATTCTCGGACGGGACATCGCCAACCCGGTCGAAAATATCATCATCGAGAACTACTGCGGGGGAGTTTATATCCCCGCCGAACAAGTGATCCGGCTTCTCTTGGATTATGAGGGGGACCCGGAAATCCGGCGGGACATAGACGGCGTTTTTGGAGGCGGATTTCACAGGATATTTTTGAAAGCGCTCAACGCGGCCAAGGAACTCGGCTCCGGCTTGCTCGAAGCTACGGAAGTGATCGAGCCCGACCCCATAAACTTAAACGCCTCAGCCTGTTATTCAAATCTGTTCCACTGCGATACGGAGGGACCGTTGCTTTTCGCCGATATTGCCGCCCGGCAGATCGCTGAAACGATTGCCGCCAGTGAAAAAACGGATGCCGAAAAAGAGCCAGCTCAAAAGAAAAAAGGATTTTTTCAAAAATTGTTCGGTAAATGACGCGCCGCTCGGGTCATCATGTCCGGCATCTTTGGAGCGGTTTTTAGAAAAAACCGCTCCACTTTACGATCGATTTTAAATTGGCATCATTCAGATGTACTCCCTGACGGGAAGCATCGGGAAGCCGACCGTGTCGATGCGCCCGTATAACTCTATTTCAGTTTCCAGCCCTCCGGCCAGGAACATGTACTGCCCCGTGCAGTAAGTCGCCATTTCGCTGTTCATCATCACGAGCCACGCGGCAAGCTCCTCGGGCCGCGCGACGCGATTGATGGCGTAGGCGACGTTGGAAGCCACCGCTTCTTCCGTCCCGCCGACCATGTTCTTAAACTCCTCCATGAGCCCGGTGGAGGCAAAGCCGGGACCGATATTGTTGACGCGGATGCCGCGTTCGGCCGCCTGCGCCATAATCAGCTTCGCGTAGTACGTCGTGGCCCGCTTGGATACCGAATACGCCATAACCCCGGTCAGATCTCCGCCGTAGATCTCACGCTGCGCTTCGAGAGCCTGTACCTGCCCGTCGAAATCCGTCCCGCTCACCAGGAACAGGTGGCTGAACTCGTACATATAGCGCTGCCATCTCGCGCCGGAAGCCGACGTGCAGTAGACTATCGCGCCGTTGTCCGCCATCCTGCGGCCGAGCAGCAGGTACTTGTCGGTGATATAGCGGTTTGCGACGGTGTTGACCGTCATAGTCGCCACGTAGCCGGTCTGCATACCCGACACGCCGGCTACGCCGAAAAATCTGTCGATCTCCTCCGGCAGTTCCGCAAAGGCGGCATCTATGGACTCCTTCCTGGACAGATCAGTCTTGATGAACTTCATGCCCGGAACTTCCCTCTCCGTTATGTCAAGACCGTAAACCTCTGCGCCCAAGTCAACCAGCATCTCAGCCGCCGCCCTGCCCATGCCGGACGAACTGCCTGTCACCGCGCATTTCTTGCCCTTGTAGCCCCAGTAATCTTTCATGTTCCTCTCCTCCTCTTTTTTTATAAAGACAGCTTAGAACGCGGCGAATGTCCGGAAGACGAATACGCCGTCGGACCCGTTGCGGTATCCCGATGGATTGCCGCTTCCGTAGTCGAGTTCGTCATAGGTGAGTTCGAAGCGCAGCGCCGGGTTATGCTGATAACCGATGCCCCCTCCCCATGTCGCGGTATCGTCGATTCCCGGCGTGTCGAAATCCGCGTGGAAATAACGGGCGAACGTGCTCCATCTGTCATTCCATTTCTGTTCCGCCAGCACGCTCCACACCCGGGCGCTCCTGCTGTTAATCGGCTGATTGAACATGACGTTAGGGCCGTTGTACGTAAATTGCCATCCCCACCGGATGAGGTTGTTGTCCCATCCGCCGTATTCCAGGTGAAGCGACGTGTATTTCAGCACATCCTGCCCGATGTCCGCCGCGGCCCGCCATAAGCTGGCTTTCGTGGAACCGTCGTCAGTAACATAAAAATCTCCCTGCTTCTGATGGTAAAAAAGCCCCTTGAGCTCCACTCCCGGCATCAGCGTATAGCCCGCGTACGCTCCAGCCGTAAGATGGTCGCTTTCGGATGTGTGCCCTGTGCCGTTTACGTTTTCGACTTCCACGTCTGGCCAGAAGTAGTAGCCCAAAAGCCCTGCCCTGAGGCGTTCGCTGATTGAAAAATCGGCGCGAAGCGCCAAAAAGTATTGCTCTATCGGGGTTATGATGGTGGTTCTCCTGAGCGTATTTCCCTCTATACTGCCTGTGGTGATGTCGCTCTCAGCGGAGTAAATCAGGTGAAGGCCGGCGCTGCCCCAATCCTTCCTGAAGTAGAACCCTTTGTAATAGGTGCCTCCGAGCACGGAGTCGGAATCTCCCTTTACGCCGACCGCAAAACCGAGCTCCCTCTCCCAGTCGAACCACTTCCGCCCGATGTCCAGCGTGGCGTCCCACCATGGAAGCTTTATGCTGATGTTATAAAAATCAAAAACGATATTTTTCGGCTCGTCGATCTGTAAATTCGGTTTGCTGAGCGAGGCTTCAAAGGCGGTGTTTTTGTCTATCCTCCTTCGGAGGAAGATCGTATAGTACGTGAGGTAAAACTGGTTTCGCCCTATGAACCAGGGCTGTTCGTAAAACCCTAGTTCCTCGTCCGCCCCAAACTTCGCGTCGAACTGGAAAACCCCGGACATGATCCAGCCGCCGAGGTCTTCCTCCGCCGCGCCGAGCCTGGCGTCTATCTTCCCGGCGTTCTTGTCCAGCTTGTCCAGTTTGCCCAGCGCGTTCAGCTCGCCAGCGAATTCGGCTATGAGATCTCTGATCATATCGAGGTCCCTTTTATCCGCTTTTTCAACGTCGGTCTCCGCGGCGACGCGCGCCACGGCCGAGGCAATTTCGTAACGCCAGGCCGGAGAAGCGCCCTCGAACAATTCGCCGGGATAGCCGGACACGAGGCCGCGGGCGGCAAGCGAGGATAACGCGTCGTATGCCCAGTGCTCCGGCGGCGCGTCCGTGAATAGGGCCTCGGACGCGCGGGCCGGCGACGGCAGGACATGGCATATCGCAAGAATCAGAATCGGCACGGTAAAAAGTTTTCCCCTTTTCACGGCTATTCCTCCGCATCGGCGAATTGCGCGGCCGCACCTGCTGCCGCGCAGATTCATCATCTCAATATTTGAAATTGATCGTCTTTATTTCACTGAAATGATCGAGGGTAGTCCTGTAAGATTCGCGCCCCAGGCCGGATTGTTTAAATCCGCCGAACGGGGCGCCGGCCAAATGGGTGGCGGCGTTGTTTATGGTTACGGTTCCGGTCCTCATCGCGCCCGCGACGCGCAGCGCCTTAGCGAGATCGCCCGACATCACCCCGCCGCCAAGACCGTAGACGCTGTCGTTGGCAATTCGGATGGCATCTTCCTCGTCCTTGAATTTGATAACGCAGAGGACAGGCCCAAAGATCTCCTCCTGGGCGATCCTCATGCCGTTATCCACGTCGGCAAACAGCGTGGGCTCGATGAAGAACCCCTTGCCCATCTCCCCCGACGTAATACGGCTGCCGCCGCAGACGAGCCGCGCGCCCTCCTTCTTGCCGATATCGATGTAGTCCAGCACGGAGTTCATGTGAGCCTCATACGCGATGCTGCCCATCCGCGCGCTCGTATCCCAGGGCATTCCTACTTTGTAATTCCTGAAAACTTCCGCCAGCCTGTCCACGAACATATCGTAGATGGATTCCTGGACGATACAGCGCGTCTGCAGCGCGCAGCCCTGCCCGCTCATGAAAAGCATCACTGCCGCGTATCCGAGCGCTTCGTCCAGCAGGTCCGGGACAATATCGGCAAAGTAGATACCCGCTGATTTACCGCCGAGCTCCAAGGTCGCCGGAATCAGGCGTTTGGCCGCCGCGAGGCCGACTTGGACGCCTATCTCCGTGGAACCGGTAAAGGAGAGCTTGCTGATGCCCGGGTGGTCCATCAAAAATTGGCCTGTCTTTGAACCCTTGCCGTTGATCACGTTGAACACTCCCGGCGGCAGCAGATCCGCGACCAGCTTCAGAAGCTCCATTGTGCCGGCCGGGGTGAAGCTGGACGGCTTCATGACGACGCAGTTTCCCGCCGCCAGCGCTGGCGCCAGCTTCCATGCGCACATGATAATGGGCGCGTTCCAGGGGCAGATGGCGCCCACCACGCCGACGGGCTCCCTCACTGCCATCGTCTTGGATCCGTCCGCCGCGCTGGAGATACCGTCCTCCGCCACTCGCATCGCGCTTGCGAAGTACGGGAACTGATCGATTGCGAAATATATCTCGCCAACATTTCCGGCCATGTTTTTGCCTGTTTCAAGCGATTCTACCATTCCGAGTTCTGTCGCCCTCGCCGTCAGGCGCGCGTACATTTGCTGCAGGATGTTGTATCGCTCCGTCAGGGAAATCTTGCTCCAGGCGGGGAACGCCCTCCACGCGGCCTTGACGGCGGTATCGACATCCTTTTCGGAAGCGCACGCGACGGATGAGATTTTCTCCTGGTTTGCCGGGCAGTACACGTCCATGACTTCTTTATCGGAACCGTCCATCCATTTGCCGTCGATATAGAGAGGGTAATAGCCATCCATAAGTTTTTTAGCGTTTTCGAAAGAGAAATCCAACTTTGCCATAACCTCACACCTCCATAATGATAAGCTGTGTCATACCAAGCCGCTGTAAAACGGCCTTTTTGATGTGACTGAGTGCGTGCATCCATAGGGGCTTAAAATCTCTACTCTTCAGGTCTTTGATTCCAAATTAGTGTTAAAGGGCTTTGCGGTTTGTGGAGAACAACGAGTAATCCACATTTTAAGGAGCGAGCAGCGCACAATCCCCCCTCCTTCTTATATAATCGTGTAAAAATTACTTAAAATGTGGTATGAATAAATATAAATTAAGCTCCGTCTAATTGACATAACCACTTTTGTGATAACGCGCATAAGTTGCGCACATTCGGGAATTGGTATCATTATTTCGTGGATTGGTGATAAAACCAAGCTGCTGTCAAACGGCGGTTTTTGACGTGACTCCAGCGCGCACCTGTAGGGGCTTAAAATCTTTACCCTTCAGGCCTTTTGTATAATCGCCTTACTGTTCCTCTTAACCTATTGACATTTATTTCACAATCTCCCAGCAACCCGACCTATCTGACCCGATGCGGCGAATGACATCTGTATCACGCAGTCGTTTTAGCTCACGGGCAATGGTACGTACAGACAAGTCAGTCTCGTCTGCCAGTTGTTTTTGAGTGATTTTCGGATTGGCGAGAATGACGCTTAAGATTTTTTCGGTGTTTTTTTCTACGCCATCATCTATGCCATTTTCTATGCCATCATCAGTGCCAGTTGGCATAGATACTTTGCCGTAGTTCAAATTTTTCAAAGCCACGACAAACGATTGCTCCGTAGAACGGAACGAAGGCACGGCATCTTCGGGGTATTGATCAATGATTTTACGCAAACCGCTGCCACGGCGCTCCATCAGCTTCAGGCGGCTGAAAAGGTCGCAGACGATAGGGTTCCTGCGGATTGACGGAATGTCGTCGATGTTCAAGTCCTGAATCCGTTTGCCGTCAGGCATTCCGCCGGGCGAAACTATCTCAAGGCGGTCGTCGTACATATCCACATGGATTTCGCTGCCCTGAATCATATAGTCACGATGCACGAGCGCGTTGACCAGAGCCTCGTGAACAGCCTCGGGCGGATAGTCGGGCATTTCAATTCTGCCGGCGCCAGTCTTTTTCCATTTGACGGATGAGTTATGGCGCACGAACTTCAGAGCGTCCATGAGCAGGGAGATTGCATTGCTCTGGAACTCGTCATTGTCGAGCGCATCCACATAAAGACCGCCCTTTTTCAGACTGTTCCAGCGGGTGCAAAATACCCGTGACTGGTAAATCGGACATTGGTCTGCAAAAAGCGCCCCCACATAGGTCAGAGTATCGTCGCCCATCAGCATTCCGAAAGAGCGGTAGTCCCTCGGCTTATCAACAGCAACCCCCGTCTTTTGTTTATAGGTAGCCTCGAACAGCGTATAGCTGTAATCCGAAAACCGATACTCCGTTTCAAGCGCATCAAAGGTCTGGTGAAGCCCTTTCAGGAGCAGTTCGTTAAGAACAGCGGCGGGTGCTTGGGCGGACTCGCTCCCGATACGGTAGTAGGCAATCTTTGTACCGTCACCCGTGTAGTAATAGGGTGTGTTCGTTCCTCCGGAAATCCGTACGCGCAGGATGTCCTTGCCGTCGGCGTTCAGCGGTTCAAGCACTACGTTTTTTATGGCGGGCTCAATTCTCGCCTTTATGAGTTCGCTGACCCGCTCGGCCGCTTTCTGGGCGTTATCCAACCCGATGGCAACACCGTCGTCGGACACGCCGAAGTATATGCTACCGCCCACGCCATTGGCGAACGCACTGGCGGTTTTCAGCCAACTGCGCGGCTTGTTCGCCTCGACAGCGGACTTGAATTCATATTCAGTTGCTTCCGCAATGAGAAGCTGGTTTAGTGTTGTCATTTCGGCAGACCTCCTATTCCTCCGCCGGGAATTCGCGCCGCATCACAGCCCGCAGGCGGACGTTCTGAATAACACTGCCCCCAGCCCGCCGCGCGGCCCGCCGGATCTCTTTGCCCGGAGAATGATCTCGCCCTCGCCGGGAGCGCCGCCCGGAGCCAGAAATATGAGCGTGTCCCGCGCGCCTAAAACCTCGTTTTGCCTCACTATATCACTCCCGGAATGATACCGGACCTCGACGGAGAGGCCGCCGGAGACGGAGAAGCAGCCGAGGCACCCCCGGCTCGCGGTCAGTTCCAGCGAACCGCCCATGAGCGGCAGGATCTCCCCGTCGCTCCCCGCCCTGTGTATGAGGTTGAAATCGGCGCACACCCCGCGCGACAGTGTCCGCGCGCCGCCGTCGAAGGTATAGGCGCGCCCCGGGGAGAGTTCGGCCTCCCCGCTGTCCCGCGTCCCGTGCGAGAGCCGCATCACGCCGCGAATCGGCGTTATATGGCGCACGTACCCGGTGAAGTCGGAGAAGGCCGACTCCTCGGCGTCGACGGTCGCGGACGACACGCGAAAATCAAAATTCCTCAAGGCGCAGTCCGAGCCGGCGGGATATATAAACAGTTCGGAGGTGGTCCCGCCGGACCACCCCGTCACCTTGTACTCATCATGCCGTATGACGATAAATCTCATGATTCACCCGTTCTCCGGACGGCAAATTTACTCCGGGCAATTATCGTTTGGCGTCTACAGATCGAAGAGCTCACCTGATGAGGCGGTCTTGACCCCGTGTTTCGCGAAGACCCCGACGGCGCGCTCATTGTCCTCGACCCTGAATATGACGTACGCGTCGTCCTTCTTGCGCGTGATGAAGGCGTACGCGTACTCGACGCTTATGTTTTCGCCCGCTAAGATGCCAAGCACACGGGCCAGGCTGCCGGGGACGTCCGCGAGCGATATCGCCAGCACCTGTGTCACGGAGACGACGCACCCGGCGGAGCGGAGTATGTCCGTGGCCCGCGCGGGGTCGTCCACTATCAGGCGAAGTATGCCGAAGTCCGTGGTATCCGCGATGGACATAGCGCGGAGGTCGACTCCGGCGTCACCCAATATCCTCGTCACCTCCGCTAAGCGTCCGAGGTTGTTCTCGACAAAGACGGAAATCTGATCAATCGTCATATCCACACCTCCTGTCAAATTTTTCGGTTATCGACTATCCGCACGGCCTTGCCCTCGCTCCTCGCTATGCTGCGCGGGGCCGTGAGCGTCACCTTCGGGGATATGCCCAGCATGGTGCGGAGGGCCGACGTGAGTTCGCGCTCCCGGGCTGAGATCTGCTTGACCGTGTCGGAGAACATCTCCGGCGTCATCTCGACCTGCACCTCGAACGTGTCCATGTGGTTTACCCTGTCGAGAATTATACGATAATTCGGCGTCATGCCGCTGTTTAATAGAACAGTCTCGATCTGCGACGGGAACACGTTGACGCCCCTGATTATGAGCATGTCGTCGCTCCGGCCCATGGGCTTCGTCATCTTGGCGAACGTCCTGCCGCACGAGCACTCCTTGCGCGTGAGTACGCATATATCGCGCGTCCGGTACCGCACCAGCGGGAACGCCTCCTTGGTGATGCAGGTGAACACAAGCTCACCGGGCGTCCCCTCCGGCAGGACCGCGCCCGTGTCCGGGTCTATTATCTCCGCTATGAAGTGATCCTCGTTGATGTGCATCCCGGTCTGCTCGGAGCACTCGAACGAGACGCCGGGCCCCGATATCTCGGTCAAACCGTAGATGTCATACGCCTTGATGCGCAGCATC
>JAISFV010000031.1 GCA_031263445.1 Synergistaceae bacterium
TTCAACACGCCAGGCACGAAGTTTGAGCTATATCCTTTAAAGCTGCTTGCGGAAGACATCAGCACAGAAAGCCCGCCCGAAATAGGCCATGGGTTCGGCGGCGTCACGTTGGCATACAACGTCGGGCGCAAGGAAGAAGTCGGGGAAGTCATTGCGCTGGCACGGAGCGCAGGTGCGAGGATCGTCAAAGAGCCACAGGACGTTTTCTGGGGCGGCTATCACGCATATTTTGCCGACCCTGACGGCTATTATTGGGAAGTCGCCTGGGGGCCGGCGTTCAGGTTCGACGACAAAGGGATGCTGGATTTCAGATGAAGGCTTACAATGAACTCCTGAACGCCGAGCTTACCGCTCGCGGGGCAGCGATTGTCGGCTTCGGCGGTGACGGAACCATCTGCGGCAAATGCATCGAGATATGCCCGTACACGCGGAGATATTTGGAAAACAGCGAAAGCACTGACTAAGGATACGCCCGAAGTCCTGCCGCGCGTTCCTGAACCGTCATGCATTAGCCCCCGGTTATTCAGAGATTACGCTGTTTTTCTGCGCTTCTCCCATTCGGCGCGGTACTGGTTGAGTGACATACCGCCGTTCGGGCCGTCTTCTTCGTCAGGGTGTTTAATCTGGTACTCTTCATCTTCCCAATGACAAACAGGGCAAATATCGTATGAATTTGCGTATTCAAACGCATACTCGCCGCATATAGGGCAAGCATGTTTAGCAGTAGTCATCTCCAAATGCCTCCTCCTTTAAGAGCCTTTCGTACTTCGCTTCCTTGACTTTGTGCATCGTGGCAATCCCTATGGCATTTTCGCCATTGGGTTGATTATTCCCGATAACTAAATCACCCGTTATCCTATTGTATCTGACAATTTGACCGTTTTCGCGCACATAACCGCGAATATCTCCTTCAGCCTTGCTTTGTATCAACAGTAATGCCTCATCCCCATATTGTTGTTTTGATATACCCGCATAATCTTTCTTGTGTTTAGAAAAATGAGCGTCGAGGTTCGGCTTAGTGAAGCCTGTCTGGAAAGTATTCGCTCCTGTCACTGATATCATCTTTGGGGAATTTTCTCCGCCACTTCCCTTCGGATATAGCCCGCTTCCGGGGACGCCGTCTGACGTTGTTTCATCACTGTTCATTCTATCTGTTTTGACTTGTGCTGCCAAGGTTTTTTGACTATTTTGCATATTATTTTTTATGGCTATCAAATTTACTCAAGACGCGAAGGTTTTTCGAGCGAACACAGGGAACCGGCATCCGACAAGAAGTCGGACGAGCAGCACAAGTAAGCGTAAAGACGCCGTCTCGGGGCGGCGCGGTGGACGTACTTTTGCCGAGGTACGGTTCGCGTAGTGAGCTGAAAAGCCTTCGCGTATTCTTGAAACAACTTGACAGCCATATTATTTTTTTGCCGTATCCCTCACGGGTACTCGATGGCGCTCTCTTCGAGCGAAGTAGTCTTCCGCGCGATCACTTCCACCAAATCCATGACCGTGGTCATCGACGCGCCGATGTCGCTGACGGCTTCCGTCATCGCTGATGTCGCGCGCGCCGACTCAGCCGACGTATCCTGAGCTGCCTTCACGGTCTCTTTGCATTGACGCGCCAGGTTTTCTATTTCATCTGCGACCACCGCGAAACTTTTCCCCGCGTTTCCGGCGCGTGCCGCCTCTATCTTGGCGTTCAGGGCGATGATGGTGATGTAGTTCGCTATGAGGTCGATTGAGTGTGCCATCGTGCCGTATTGCCTGACAGCCTGGTTTACAGAGTCGAACTGTTGCGATATGCGCCCGACGCAGTTCTGAAACGTGGCGAAATGATCCACGATCTGTTTCGTGTTTTCCGACACGTCGTCGTGGATCTGCTTGGCCGACAAAAATTCGTCGTGCAGGTTGCTGCGCATCTGCTGAACGCAGTTCGACGGGAGGTTGACGCCAAGAGCGATTTTACGGGCCATATCGAGGCAACTGTTGGAGCCGCACGCGCCGCAGTCGTAATTCCGTTCCCAGTCTTCCTCCTTGCGCATCTTAGCGAACGCGTTTTCGATTTCAAGTTCACTTATGTCGCGGATCGACACTCGCTCAGGGGAGTAGTTGCGCTGGAAGTCGCTCAGTTTGAGCGTTTTATCGAAGCTATCGTAGAGTTCCGTTATATAAGCGCGGTCACGCCCGCCAGGGGATTCAAGCCTTTGGGCTTCCATGACGGCGTTGATTTCAAAGGCGTTGCGCTTATGGTCGCAGCCAGTGCCGAGGTTGCAGCCTTCCTGGCAGTTCAGCACGTCGAACAGCTCTGGCAGGTTTCTCTCCTGCTGTTTGCCGAATTCGTCAAGATCTGCGTACACGCGGCTTTGCCCTTCGGATTTGTCGATGCGCATCGTTTTGCCGAGATAGAATTCCACGTTTTCCCTCAGCCCGCCCGGCATCGGGAAGATGCGCCCCAGCGCGCTTTGCTGATGCTCGAAGGTGACGGTTTCGTCAGGCAATTTCAATTTATGCGATTCGATATAGTCCCAAAGCTTCTTAAATGTCACGTTATATGAAATGAGTCCGGTAGCCTCGAATTCGTTCGCCTTGGCTATGCAGGGCGACAGCGCGGCGATTGGTTCCCTCACACCGTCATACTTTCGCATATATACAGCCAGGCACAGCATCGGGCTATGCACGGGCGACAGGTATTTCAGCAAGTCGTTGTCATACTTCAGTACATAGTTGACGATTGCGGGGCATGGCTGCGTTATAATCGGGCCCGGGTGATTCTTTTCAATGTAGCGGATATACCCCCACGTGCAGATATCCGCGCCGAGCGAGACGTCGTAGAGCTTTGCCACGCCTAGCCCTTTGAGAAGCGCGTAAAGGCGTCCTGATTCAGGATTGTTCGTCCTGCTGGCTGGCGCTACTATAAGCGCCATGCGGACGCCTTTCGACAGATCGGCGAAGAACTTATCAGTATCATCCTCGTAGTAGCGCGCGCTGTGGCGGCATGCGTCGATACACGCGCCGCACGCGATGCATTTGTCGGGATCCGTGCGCACCTTGATGTCCCCATTTCCATCTGAATACGCTATGTTGGCCACCTCGACAGGGCAAACGCCAGTACAGCGGTTACAGCCGACGCATTTTTCCACATCGGAATGTACCAAATTTCTCACTGGAAAACACCTCCTAATTCTAATAAAGGTACCTCCATACACATTTAAGAACATCGACGCTGTTGTGCCGCAAGCGATATCCATGCTACAAATTCCAGTTTAAGTTAATTTACAGTTTATCATCTTTTTTTAGTATAATGCAAGAGAATGCATTATGGTGGTCGTCATTGTCAAGACCGGTGAGCGGCAGGATTAAGAAAAACAGCCACCTTGGCGATATGCTCCCCTTAAAGCAGGGCGGCGTATGCCTGGTAGCGTGTCTCACCTCAGAACAGCATGGTCACCAGCGGGTAGAAGGTGACTATGCTGATTATACGGGCCGTGTGGAATACCGAAGCGGTAAAGGTGTCGGCGCCGATCTCTTCGGCATATACCGATATCTGGCTTATGCCGGCCGGGGCGGCGCACAACAGGCAGGTCACGAGATCCAGGCCGGTGTACTTGTACAGCAAAAACGCGAACAGCGCGCTCCCTGCGATCATTACGCCAGTCACTGCGAGGGCGGGCATGAGCAGATTGCCCAGCGCGGACACGGCTTCGGGCGTCAGGCGTTCCCCGGTCACCATGCCGAGCGTTATCTGGGCGAAACAGCGTATGCGCGTGTCGTACCGATAACTTTTCCCGATGGCTGTGGCGTAAGCGCCGCTCGCGGCCATCGCGCCGATCAGGGCGCCGGTGGGGATGTCGAGCATCTTGCCTGCCACCGCCCCGACGAGCGACACGAAAACGAGCGCGGCATAGTTGCCCCGCTCAAAGAGGGGAAGACCGCTTTTCCCGCTGGACACAGGTCTGGCATGATCCTTCCTGTCACCGATTTTTCCCGCTATCTTCGCGAAGCAGGGAATCAGCATGAGGAAGGTCACGACCCTGAAGGTCTGCATGAACGCGATGACGGACGCGTCGGCGTCCACGGATATGCCGTAGATGATCATCTCCGCGATGCCGCCCGCAGCGCCGCTGATGAGCGACGTATGGATGTCCAGGTCTGACAGGCCGTACAGCGCGAATCCCGAGGCCAGGGACAGGGCGATCATGCCTGCTGACAGTGACAGCACCGGGCGCGAGAGCCCGAGGATCTGCCTGAACACGTCCCTGCTGATCAGCCGGCCCAGCATTATCCCGATCAGCGCGTTGGAAGTGAACGAGACTGCCCACACAGGAAATTCCGGATAGTGTCCCGTGATGTTGATCAGGCCGCAGGCGAACATCGAGCCGAGGAGGGCAGGGGTGGGGATTTTGAGCCTGTCGAATAGCAGGTAGCCGGCGCTGCCGACGAGGTACGAAAAGAAAAAACCGCCCAACTGATGCATTGAATAATCTCCCTTTAAGTAAATACCGGCGCAAGGGTTTAAATCTTCACCCTTCGGGCTTCTGACAATAAATCAGCCCTCCTCGGCATAAAGAAATATTAACACTTTTTAGGCGTTGCGTATGCGCTGTTTTGGTGATATTTTCTCGCAAGAGGTATCCATCGCTCGAAATACGAGGAATCGGGGACGGAGGCTGGGAGGATGAGGAGCCGGAAGGTTGTAACGGCGGTCTTCACGGGGACGGGCAACACCTTGCTCATGGCGGAGGCGCTGGCTGGCGAGCTGAAGGGCCTGGGGAAGGAAGTAGCGCTCGCGCCGATGGAGCGGCGGGGCATTTTTGAGTCCTGCTTGAAGGAATACGGGGACGACGCTGCGCTGGGGCTCGCGGTCCCTGTCGCGTGTTTTTCCACGTACCCGACGGCGTGGCGGTTTATCGACTCGCTCCCGGAGGCGTGCGGGCGCGAAATCTTCCTCCTGGCCACGATGGGCGGCATGGGTGGAGGGATGGAGGGACCGGTCCGCCGCGCAGTGGCGCGCAAGGGATACGCACCGGTCGGCGCGCTCTTGGTCAGGATGCCTGGAAATTATGGGAATAAAAGTATCGATGCCGAAAAAAACAAAGGGATAGAATCTGCCGCGAAGGGGAAAATAAAAACCTTCGCGCGGTGCCTGGCCGACGGAAAGGCGGTCTGGGGCCAGGGCGTCCCGCTCGTTTCGGGTCTCACAGCGTCGCTCGCCCACGGGCGCAAGCCGTGGAATCTCTTCCACTCGATGTTCCCGATCGAGGCGTCGGCAGAAAAGTGCGTCGGGTGCGGGCAATGCCGGAGGCTCTGCCCTGAGGGTAACATTACGATGAAGGAGGGGCACGCGTTTATCGGGCCTGACTGTGAATCCTGTCAGCGCTGCGTGGCATTTTGCCCGGCCAGGGCGATCGGCGTCCCTGCGAAGCCTGCCGCCCAGTACGCCGGCGCGCCGCTCGGCGCCATCCTGTCGCTGATCGGGGAGACGGGCGCGGATTGCCGATAGCCCGTGAGGAGCATCCCTGCCCGGCCTGTGGCGCGGCGTCATCTCAGCGGTGCCGCAAGGTTTTGTACCTTTGTCCTTCATGATGCTTAGGTCTGAGGGTTTGTATCTTTGCCCTTCATGCTCCTAAAGGCCTGACTCGTCAGCGGGTGATATAATATTGCATTATTTTTGCCGCGAGAGGTAGCGTAATGTCAATGAAATTCAGCGCCAGAAAAGGGCCGCGCGTTTTTGGGGACAGCGGCGATGTTTGAGTTCAATATAATAGCGGAGTGTCCGGTTACAGGGGCCAGGGCCGGGGAACTGTCCACGCCGCGCGGCGTCATCGAGACGCCGCTCTTCATGCCGGTAGGGACGCAGGCGACGGTCAAGGCCATGTCGCCGCTGGAGCTGAAAGAGCTTGGCGCGCAGATCATACTCGGGAACACGTATCACCTCTATCTGCGGCCCGGGGCGGACGTGATAGCGGAGTCGGGCGGTCTTCACAGGTTCATGGGCTGGCCCGAGGGCATACTGACGGACAGCGGGGGGTTTCAGGTCTTTTCGCTCTCGCAGCTCCGAAAGATAACGGACGACGGGGTCGAGTTCCGATCCCACATCGACGGGAGCGCTCACTTCATGACGCCCGAACTCTCCATAGGCGTCCAGGAACGCCTCGGCAGCGACATCGTCATGTGCTTCGACGAGTGCGTGAAGCTCCCCGCGACGGAGGATGCCTCGCGCAAGGCGGTCGAACGTACGCTCAAGTGGGCGCGGAGGTGCAAAGAATCCCACGCGCGGGAGGATCAGGCACTCTTCGGGATCGTGCAGGGGGCGCTCTTCAGCGACCAGCGCGCCGAATGCGCCGAAAGGCTCATTGAGATGGGATTCCCCGGCTACGCTATAGGCGGCCTCTCGGTTGGCGAGCCGAAGGAGGAGATGTACAGGATCCTGGACATCCTCGCCCCCGTCCTCCCGCGCGTGAGGCCAAGGTACCTCATGGGGGTCGGGATGCCTGACAACTTGGTCGAATCAGTCGCCCGCGGGGTCGATATGTTCGACTGCGTCCTCCCTACGCGCAACGGGCGCAACGGGAACCTGCTCACGCGGGCTGGCAGGATGAACATCAAGAACGCCGCCTACGAACGCGATTTCAGGCCCGTCGACGAGCGATGCGGGTGTTATGCGTGCAGGAACTTCACGAGGGCATACCTGCGCCACCTCTACAAGTGCGGTGAGATACTCGCGGCGCGCATGTGCAGCCTGCACAATCTTTATTTTTTGACAGACTTGATGAAGAGGGCGAGAAGCGCGATAATAGGCGGCAGTTTTCCCGATTTTCATAAAAAATTCGTCAGTTCGTGGCAAGCGGAGGATATATAGCATGACGGCAAAGGGCAGGATCGTCCCGGCGACAGAGGAGTACCTCATGGAGGCTTCGCTCATCATACGGCGCGGGGGATTGGTTGCGTTCCCGACGGAGACGGTTTATGGGCTCGGGGCGAACGCTTTGGACAGCGGCGCGGTCAAGGGGATATTCGCCGCGAAGGGCCGCCCGCAGGACAACCCCCTCATCGTGCACGTGTCCGGCGCGCGGCAGGCAGCGGAGTACGCTGAGGTCGGCGAGTGCGCTCTGAAGCTGATGGACAGTTTCTGGCCTGGCCCGCTCTCGATAGTGCTGTATTCCACAGGAGGCGTCCCCGACGTGACGAGAGCCGGTCTCGACACGGTAGCGCTCCGCGTCCCTCGGCACCCCGTCGCGCTTTCGCTGATAGAGAAATCCGGCGTCCCGATAGCCGCCCCGTCAGCGAACAGGAGCGGGAGGCCCAGCCCGACGTCGGCCGGCGCCGTAGCCGATGACCTGGGCAGCGCGGTCGATCTCATCATTGACGGCGGGCCTACGTTCGTTGGGCTCGAATCGACCGTAGTGGACGCCACTCGCGGCAGTGCGGCCATCCTCCGCCCCGGGTGCGTGACCAGGGAGATGCTGGCCAGGGTAGTCGGCCTGTCCGGGGGGGGCTGCGGCGAGATCGCGCATAGGTCGCCAGGGACGCGGCACAGGCATTACGCGCCTGACATCCCGCTGTTCTTGTGGGACGGGACGGATCGCGCCCCGTTCCGTGAGGCGTCCGGGTTGAAGTGGTGTTATATGGGTACGCGGACACCGCCGAGGGACATAGGCACGCCGCACAGGGAGATAATTTTCAGCTCGCTGGGCGAATATGCCAGGGGTCTCTTCGCGCGGCTCAGGGAATTCGAGGCGAGCGGCGCGGAGATGATCATCGCTCAGATTCCGGAGGAAGGCGGTATCGGCTCGGCGATACGCAACCGTCTAGGGAGGGCGGCAGAATGAAGAAAATGATGCTTGGCAAGACTGGTCTTTTGGTGTCCTGGAGCGGCTTCGGCGCGCTTCCGATCCAAAGGGTCGGCATGGCGGAGGCGGTGCCGCTCCTGCGGGCCGCCCTGGACGGCGGCATAGATTTTTATGACACGGCGCGTTCTTACACGGACAGCGAGTCCAAAGTCGGCGCAGCGTTCGGACAGATCAGGGACAGGGTGGTGATCGCGACGAAATCCCACTCCCTAAACGGGGAGTCCCTCATGAAAGACCTGCACACGAGCCTCAAGGAGCTGAGGACCGACCACGTGGACGTCTACCAGTTCCACATCGCGAAAAAAATACACGCGCCCGGTGACCCCGACGGGCTTTACGACGCGGCGTCGAGGGCAAAGGCCGACGGCAAGATCGGACATATCGGCCTGACGACGCATCTGCTGAGTGTGGCGCTCGAGGCGGCGGTGTGCGGGCTGTACGAGACATTGCAATTTCCGCTGAGCTACCTCTCGTCCGAGAAAGATCTCGATGTCGTCCGCCTGTGCCGCGAGAACGGCGTGGGCTTCATCGCCATGAAGGCGCTCTCGGGAGGGCTGATAACGGACGCCCGCGCCGCCTTTTTCTGGATGAGGCAGCAGGAAGGCGTGGTTCCCATATGGGGGATTCAGAGCATGGGCGAGCTGGAAGAGTTTTTGGCACTGGAGGAAAACCCGCCTGACGGAGGCGAAGCCGCCAGCCAGATAGAGCGCGACAGGCGCGACCTGTCAGGGAGTTTCTGCCGGGGCTGCGGCTACTGCCTGCCGTGTCCTGCCGGCATTGAGATCAACTGGGTGGCGAGGATGCCGCAGGCGCTGCGCAGGATGAAGGCGATGGATTTCGTCACGCCGGAGTGGCGGGAGAAGATGGAGAGATCGCTCGAATGCATCCGCTGCGGCGATTGCGCTCGGCGCTGCCCATATGAGCTGGACGCGCCCTCGCTGATCGAGGCGTCATATGCGGATTACAAGCTGTTCACTGCTGAATGGGACAAAAATACATAGGACGGGATGAGGTGCGCAGCGTGAAAATATTCATCAGTGCCGACATGGAGGGCGCGACGGGCGTCGTGCGGGGAGTCCAGACCGATCACAGGGAGAAGGAGTACGAGTTCGGCTGCAGGATGATGCTGCACGACGTGAAGGCCGTCATCCGAGGCGCGCTGGACGCCGGCGCAGAGCGTGTGCTGGTGAACGACTCGCACTGGAGGATGATCAACCTCGACATCGCCGCGTTCGGCTTCGGGGAGAGGGTGAGCCTCATCAGCGGCTCGCCGAAGGCCCTTTGCATGGTGGAGGGCTTCGATACGGCGGACGCCGCCTTCTTCGTCGGATACCACGCCAAGGCCGGCACCGCCAACGCGACCATAGATCACACCATCAGCGGATCCGTGGTCTACTCCATAACGCTCAACGGGAAAGAGCTGGGCGAGACGGGGCTTAACGCCGCCGTGTGCGCCCAGCGGGGTGTCCCGCTCGCCCTGGTGACAGGAGACGCGGCGGTCTGCGCCGAAGCGTCAGCGCTCTTGGGCGACGGCCTTGTCACGGCCTGCGTCAAGACCGCGCGCGGGAGGGAATCTGCGGAGTGCCTCCTCCCCGAGACGAGCGACCAGGTTCTGGACGAAGCGGCTAAGGAGGCGGTCCGCCGCGCGCGCGCCAGGAAGTCGCCTGTAATGGACATCGGCAGCGGCGCGTTCGACCTGCGCATAGCGTTTCACAATTCGAAGCAATGCGACGAGGCCGCCATCCTGCCTGGCATCGAAAGGCTCGACGGGCGCACCGTCCGCGCCACTGGCCGCGATATGGAGACGATGATGCGGATGGCCCTGTCCCTGATCTCCCTTGCCGGGAGCTGAACTGCGGAGGGAAGCCGGGCAGGCGCCGTCGGGCTTGCCATAGATAGACAGAATGGGGGGGGAGTGACGATGCGCGTATACATGTCGGTTGACGCCGAGGGGTGTTCCGGGATATTCAAGCTGGCACAGGTAACGCCTGGGAACCCGGAATATGATTTTTGCAGGAGGATGATGGAGGGGGACGCCAATGCTGCGATTGCGGGCGCGTTCAGAGGAGGGGCCACGGAAGTGGTCGTGAACGACGCCCACGAGAGAGGGGACAACATCCGCATCGAGAAGCTCGACGGGCGCGCGCGGCTGATCAGCGGCAGCGACAGGTCTTTCTCGATGATGGAGGGCATATCGCCCGAGTTCGACGCGGCGATGCTCATCGGATACCACAACCGCAAGGGCGGCGGCGGGGTCATATCGCACACGTACTACTACAGCGAGATGCAGGAGGTGCGCCTGAACGGCGAGCCCGTAGGGGAAGCAGAGATCAACGGGCTGCTGGCCGGTAGCTTCGGCGTCCCGCTCGTGTTCCTCTCGGGCGACCAATACGTGACAGAGAGCATCAGGGCGAAGGTTCCTGGCATACGGACGGCCGCCACCAAGAAGGCGATCGGGAACGCGGCCGCCGAGTGCGTGAATCCCGAGCTTGTATGGAAATCGATAGAGGAAGAGGCTTACGCCGCCGTGTCGGGTCTCGGTAGCGCCTCTGTGATACCGATGGACGACGCGCCATACTCGCTTGAAATCCGGTTCTCCACGCCCGGGCACGCCAACCGCGCGTCCCTGCTGCCCGGGTCGCTGCGCATGTCACCGACGGCGGTCGGGTTCGAGGCGGCTGACTACGGCAGCGTGTTCAGGGCCTTCCTCTGCCTCATAACGCTCGCCTCTACGTTCAACGAGTTCTAGCGATGGAGTTCAAGTATTACGAGCACGGGGTGTGCCGCGGAGACGTCAGGTTCGACGGGACGGGCGTCCATGCCCGCTTTCGGGACGGCCCGCGCGGCGCATGGAGAGAAGAGAGGGAAACAGCGCCAAGCGCTTCCCCTGGCTCGTTCCCGTTCGGTGAAGCAGTCCCGCTCTTTGACGCGTTTCGTTCATGCCGGCGCGAAGCTCATGACGGCAAGGCCGTCCTGCCCGACGGCAGGGTCTATGAGGCTCAAAGGAACGTGCGCGCCGGCGGCAAATCGGCCACGGTCTGGGCGGTCACCTCAGACGGCCCGGTGCTAGACCTCGCGGTCGACGACTGCGGCGGCGAGATAAGGGCCGTTTTCTGGACGTCCAAGAAGGGGACGGCGGTGCTGGCCGAGGACGGATGGGAATGCGTTACGCCGGCCGCCCTATGGGATGACGGGCTGCTGCCGGAGGCAGGGCCGGTCTCTCATCGTGGCACCGAATTAGTGCCGATGCGCGACGGGGTGCGTCTGGCCACCGAGATATGGCTGCCAGGGGACGGGGCGGGGAAATACCCTGCCGTCCTGATGCGGACCCCATACAATCGCATGGATGGCGCAGAGCGCGCGATATATCTAGCGGAGCGCGGCTACGCCTTGGTCTCCCAGGACGTGAGAGGCCGCGAGGACTCGGAGGGCGAGTTCATGCCGGCTGTGTACGAGGCGCTCGACGGGGAGGACACGCTGGACTGGCTGGCTTCTCAGCCCTGGTGCGACGGCAGCGTCGGGATGATCGGCGGCTCGTACCTAGGGAGAGTGCAGTGGCAGGCGGCCTCGACAGGACACCCCGCGCTCAAGGCGCTCGTGAGCCAGGTGACGGCTGGCGGCCCGTTCGTGGACAGCCCGAGGCCGGGCGGCACGTTCAGCACCGGGTTCCTCGCGTGGATGTTCATGATGTCCGAGCGGAGGACGGCCAAGGAGAAGATGTCGCGGAGCGACTGGCCTGACCTGTTGGCGTCCCGCCCGCTCCGCGATATACCGGAGAGGGCGCTGGGGCAAAAGATCCCGTTCTGGGAGGAGTGGGTCAAGCACCCCGACTACGACGGATTTTGGGAGGGCAGCGACTGGGCCGCCTGCGGGGACAAAATAGACGTCCCGGCGCTCCTTATCTCAGGCTGGTACGACGACGACGGCATGGGGACGCTCCAGGCGTGGGAGATGAACGCGTCCAGGGGGCGGAAGAATCAGCGGATGGTGCTTGGCCCCTGGATTCACAGCTACAACACGGCGCGCTGCGTCCACGGCGTGAGTTTTGGCCCTGACGCGCTCCGGTACGACCTCGACCTGCTGGCGCTCCGCTGGTTCGAGCGATTTCTGAAGGGTGTACGAAACGGCGTCGAGTCCCCTGCGGTCGAATATTACGCCGTGGGCGAAAACAGTTGGAAGGAGTCGCCGGCCTGGCCGCCGGATGACGCGCGGCCAACGCCGCTCTACCTCCACAGCGGCGGGCGGGCTAACGGCTCTTCAGGGGACGGAGCGCTGTCGTTCGACGCCCCCGGGCCGGAGCCGGACGACACGTACCTTTACGACCCGGACGACCCGGCGCCGCAGCTCATCGACATGGCAGAAAACGAGATGGCCGTGCCGGAGGATTACAGGGAGGCCGAGAGGCGTGACGACGTACTGGTCTATACGACCGCGCCGCTCTCGTCGCCGCTCCCCATAGCCGGCAACGTGACGGCGGTCCTCTACGCGGCGAGCGACGCCCCCGACACGGACTGGCTCGTCCGCCTCACGGACGTGGACGCAAACGGCAGATCCATCCGGCTCGTCGACGCGATCATCCAGGCGCGCTACCGCGAATCGTGGAGCGAGCCGAAGCTCCTCGTCCCTGGGGAAACGGTCCGTTACGAAATACGTCTGCCGCACATAGCCAACACCTTTTTGGAGGGGCACAGGATAAGGGTTCACGTCACGTCTAGCGCTGCGAACCTTACTTTCCCGAACCCGAACACGGGGAGGGACGTCTTTACGGAGACGGAGGCCAGGACGGCCCGCCAGCGCGTCTCGCACCGAGCTGGCGCCGCGAGCTGCGTGATCCTGCCGGTGTGCGGCGGCGCCAAAGGCCGCTGACTGCCAGTCGGCGCGTCACACGTAGACGCGGGGCATCCTGGCGGTGAAGGAGACGGGGATCGTCCCTGTGACGGTCGATAGCTTTTCCGCGACCTCGGCGACAGTGATCTCCAGGTCGCCCTGGCGGCCGATGAGGACGGCCTCGTCTCCTGTTTTGGGGTTCTCCAGGTGCGAGACGCCGACGACGAACTGATCCATGCAGATGCGGCCGCGAATGGGGCATCGCTTGCCCTGAATCAGGACGCTGCCGATGTTTGACAGCCCCCTGTCGAAACCGTCGCCGTAGCCGGCCGGGATGACGGCCACCAGTTCCGTGCCGCTCGTCCTATAAGTCGAGCCGTAGCTTATGCCCCTGTCGGCGGGCAGCTCGCGCACGAGCCCTACTGCGGCCTTGATCTCGAAGCAGGGCTTTATCGGGATGGCGTCCCCGCACTCCGGGGCCGGTATGAGCCCGTGCAGTATGTGTCCCGGCCTCACCGCGTCCATGTACATCTCAGACAGGTTGGCCAGCATTGCGCCGGAGTTGCAGCAGTGCGACATCCTGACCTGGATCCCTGCCCTTCTGATCTCTTTTACGATGGAATCGAAGATGCCGAACTGCCGCTGCGTCGCGGCGGCGTCCTCCTCGTCCGCTCTCGCGAAGTGTGTCAGGATGCCCTCGAAATCTATCCCGGGGAGCGAGTGCAGCCGCTCCGCCGCGCGCAGCGCCTCCTCGCGCAGGAAGCCTACCCTGCCCATCCCGGTGTCCACTTTCAAGTGCGCCCTCGCCATGCGGCCCGTTTTTTGCGCCGCCCTGGAGAGCGCCTCCGCCATTTTCATATCGGTGACTACGGCGCTTATGCCGTGCGTGACGTATATCTCAGCCGTGTCATAGGGCGACGTGCCAAGCACCAGGATGCTGTCCTGGATACCCGCCTCGCGGAGTTCGAGGGCCTCGTCCGGCGTGGCCACGGCGAAGAAATCCGCACCCACGCCCTTGAGCGTCCACGCGACGGGGAGAACGCCCATGCCATAGGCGTTAGATTTGATTACCGCGATTACTTTTGCGTTTCGGGCGTTCTCGCTGATAGCGCGGAAATTATGCCTGTAATTTTCGAGAGAGACTTCCATCCTGGTCTGGCGCAGATTCATCGTTGACACCCCCGGAGCGGAAATGCCGTATGTCGTTCGTGGCGACGGCTCCCCGCAATTTTAGCACAATCAGTGAAATTACGCAGATGGATGCATAACATACATAAAAAAATACTGTGTAAATTACTAACTTGACAGAAATGATACATGCAGATAATATTTGAACAGATAACATATATTTAACGTTATAAAAAAGCGTTGAGTATTATAGATTAGTTTAATTTTGCCACAGGCAGGTCTTTAGAAAAAACCTGGCTTCCCATTCATACATCCACACAAATATCCACGCACCAAGCTCCTTTCACGGGGGGTAGGCTAAGCCGGAGCCCCTCGTTATTTTTTTGTCCGGCTGTAGCTGGCCGCGCCTTTCAATGTGGTAAAATCCCTTCGAGTCGGTTTCGGGGCGGAGGTGGTTCCCATGTCCGGCTTTGCGAGAGGCGAACCTGCCCGGGAGCGCGGGCCGTCTGCGGACTGCTCGCCGGTTGAGGGCGGTCTGCGCGCTCTCCTCGCGGCGAGGGAAGAGCGGGCGTGGCTGCAAAAATACCTCTTGGGTGCCTTTTCAGGACTAGGTTCGCATTGCGTCGCCCAGATCTCGCTCAACATACCGGGCTGGCCCAAGAGGCTCAGCGGAGACGAGCGCGCGCTGCGCGCCGGCGGCAGTCTTTTTTTGCGGGAGACAGCGGACAGTGCGCGGCCTAAAGCCGGTTTTTTTCTCCTGAACGCCGCCGGGGCTGCTATTATCTGGGTGCTGGCGGACGCCGGGGACACGGTTCTCGTCAAGGAGAGGGCTGTCAGGATCGAGGAAGGGCCTGAGTGGGGCAGGGTGCTCGACATAGACGTAATCACGCCTGTCGGCCCGCTTTCGCGGCCTGCCGCCGGGATCGCCGCGCGGAGGTGCTTCTTATGCGGACGGGAGGCCAAAGTATGCGCCAGGACTCAAGCTCACCCTGTCAGAGAACTGAGGGGCGAGGCCCGGCGGCTCATACGTCTGGCATCTTTTGAGGGCGGCGGCTGACGTCAATTTGAAATTAGAGGGGCTTATCAAGGCAGTGCTTTTGCGAGGCGGGATGTACTGCCAACGCCTGATCGGAATCAAACTGGCATGGGGTCTGCGCCGGCCCGCATCGCGAAATTATCGCGCGCAAAGCGTGAGAATTATATGGGAGTCCAGGAACCACACTGAAAGGGGTTTTTAGAGTGACGATACCTTCATTTGACCTCAAGCGCAATTATGCGCGGGTGGAGAGCGAAATCAAGGAAGCCATAGACCGCGTGCTGTCCTCGCAGCACTTCATACTGGGGCCGGACGTCGCGGCATTCGAGGCGGAGGCCGCCGCGTACCTGGAGACGCCCTATGCGGTGGGGTGCGCGTCCGGGTCGGACGCTCTGATATTGGCTCTCATGGCGGCGGGCGTAGGCCCGGGCGACGAGGTCATAACGAGCCCGTTCAGCTTCTTCGCGACGGCTAGCTGCATAACCCGTCTCGGCGCGAAGCCAGTATTTGCGGACGTCGAGCCGGACTCTTACAATATTTCTATGGAGGGCGTCGCTGGCGCGGTCACGCCCAGGACGAAAGCCTTCATACCCGTACACCTCTTCGGGCAACTGTGCAAGATGGAGGACACGCCGGACGCGCTGAAAGAGAAAAACGCCGCGCTGGTCGAGGATTGCGCCCAGGCGTTCGGGGCGCACAGGGCGCACGGCGGCAGGATACTCCGGGGCGGTGCCTGGGGCGGGTTCGGCTGTTTCTCGTTCTTCCCCACGAAGAATCTCGGGGCCTACGGCGACGCGGGAATGGCCACGTGCTTTGCGGAGTCAGACGCTAAGGAGCTGTCGAGGCTCCGCGTTCACGGAGCGACCGAGACCTACCTCCATGAGGAGGTAGGTCTGAACAGCAGGATGGATTCCATCCAGGCGGCTATCCTGCGCGTCCGTCTGCGGATGATCGAGACGTGGACGGAGGAGCGCCGCGATGCCGCCCGCCGTTACGGGCTGCTCTTCGCCGAAAACGGGCTGGACGGCGAGATAACGCAGCCGGCCGAGACACCGGGCAACAGACACACGTACCACCAGTACGTCGTGAAGGCGGTCCGCAGGGACAGCCTTCACGAGTTCCTGGCCGGGCGGGGCATAGTGACGCGCGTCTACTATCCGCTGCCGCTGCATCTTCAGCCCTGCTTTGCGTCAGCCGGGTACAAAAAGGGGTCGCTGCCCGTCTCGGAGGCATTGTGCGGCGAGGTGCTGGCGCTGCCTATGTTCCCCGAGTTGCTGCCGGAGGAGCAGGAAGCCGTGGTATCCGCGATAGCCGAGTTTTACAAGGGATAAGCTGACGCGGTTGCGCGGAAAACCTGGCGTCAGTCATCCCCGGACGGAGGGAACGGATCCCTGAACGTCCTCGCGGCGAGCGCCGCGTCGAGGCTAAAGAGCAGGGCAGGGTCATCCCCGGCGTGGCGCGCCTTCGAGACTAGCTCCTCCGCGCTCGCCTCCTCCTCCACCTGCTCAGAGACGAACCACGCTATGAAATTGTATGTCGCGTGGTCGCGCTCCTCAAGCGCTATGGACGCGATGCCGTCTATGAGGCCGGAGACGTGCCGCTCGTGCGCCAGCACCTTCTCGAAAACTTCCCTTATGCCGCCGTACTCCGCCCTAGACGCCGTTATGTCGTCGAAGGAGGGGGTGCCGCCGCGCTCTAGTATGTGCCTGTAGATGTGGATGGCGTGGGCCATCTCCTCTCGCGACTGAACGTGAAGCCAGTTCGCGATGCCCTTGAAGCCAGCGCGGTCCGCATAAGCCGACATGCCCAGATACAGGTAGGCGGAGTAAAATTCCGCGTTCACCTGGTCGCTCAGTGCCTTTGACAAACGCTCTTTAAGCATTGCAATCCCCCCGTTTGATAAAGTACGTAAAGGAAGCGCTGACTAAACCGGCCTTCCTGACGCGTTCATTATATTACACGCGTTTCACCGGGTTCACGGCAATTTACGAAGCTATGGCCCGCCTGTGCGCGTTCCGCTAAGTCCGCACCGGGACGCCGTTTTGGACAAGGTACTCTTTCAGGTCACGGATGCGGAGCTCCCCGAAGTGCAGGAGCGAGGCCAAGAGCGCTGCGTCCGCGCCGGCTTCGAATGCTTCCAGCGCGTGGCGCGCTTCCCCCGCGCCTCCGGACGCTATTATGGGGATTTTCACGCGGTCTGAGACGAGCCTCAAGAACTCCACGTCGTAGCCCTCTTTAGTGCCGTCCCTGTCCATCGACGTGACAAGCAGCTCGCCCGCGCCGAGCGACTCCGCTTCGAGGCACCACTCGAACCCGTTCAGGCTTGTGGGCGTCCTGCCGCCCTCTATGAATACGCTCCATCCGTCCCCTTCACGCTTCACGTCGACGGCGACCACGACCGCCTGGCTGCCGAGGGCTTCGGCACACTCAGTTATCAGGCGTCCCCTGCGGACGGCGGCTGTGTTGAGCGATATCTTGTCCGCGCCGAGCGCGACGAGGCTTACGGCATCCTCTGCGCTTGAGATGCCTCCGCCGACGGTGAACGGTATGGAGATAGCGTCGGCCACGACCCTCACCCATTCGAGCATCGTGGCGCGCCGCTCGTTCGACGCCGTGATGTCGAGGAACGTGAGCTCGTCTGCCCCCTCGTCCATGTATGTCCCCGCGAGCGCTGCGGGGTCGCCCGCGTCTCTCAGGTTGACGAAGTTGACCCCCTTCACGACCCTTCCGTTTTTAACGTCGAGGCACGGTATGATCCTTTTCTTCAGCATCTGCCCGACCTGCCCGCCGGATATTCCTCTGCCATGTATGAAATCGCCTGGCCAAGGAACGAGACGCCTTCTGGCCCGCTCCGTTCTGGGTGGAACTGGAAGCCGGCTACGTTCCCGCACCGCAGCGCCGAGTCGAACCAGACGCCGTCGACCTCAGTTTTGGCGGCGCAATGCGGCGAGCCGGATACGGCGAAGCTGTGTACGAAGTAAAAATTCTGCCCGCTGCTGGCGAGGCAGTTTCCAGGGAATCCGCCGCCGCTCGGTTCCACGCTGTTCCAGCCCATGTGGGGGACTTTCTTGACTCCTGATAGCTTTATTACGTCGCCTCCGATCAGGCCAAGCCCTTTTGTAGAGCCGTCCTCGGAGCTGCTCGCGCACAAAAGCTGCATCCCCAGGCAAATACCGAGGAGCGGCCTGCCGCTCCCTGCCCAGCCGGCTAGGGCGTCCTTCCAGCCGGAGGAGGCTAGCCTCTCCATGGCGGGCGGGAAAGCGCCTACCCCCGGCAGGAGCAAAAGCGACGGATTTAGCCTCCCTATGCCATCCGGGGACTTTAGCGTCTCGTGGACGATCCCCAGCTTCGCGAGCGCGCGCCGCACGTTGCCGATGTTCCCGACGCTAAAATCCACAATGCCCACTGTCGCTCTTTTGCCGCTGCTCACAGTCAAGAGGATACCCCCAGGCGCGCGATTTTTTGAGACAAGGAAAAAACACGCGAGGATTGTAGCACAAATGATGAACAGTTATAATATGAGCATAAGTTCTGACGGGGGCTGTTGAGGATGTTTTTTGTGCTTGAGGGTATAGACGGAAGCGGCAAGACCACGCAGGCTGACCGGCTCGCTGAGATGCTGGCCAGAAGGCTCGGGCCTGATAATCTGATCCGCACCCGTGAGCCCGGCGGCTGGGAAGGCAGTGCCGCGGCGCGGGAATTTGTCCTGGGCGGCGGGCTTGCGAGCCTGTGGGGGGAGTTCTTTTTCTTCATGCTCGACAGGTGCGAGCACGTAGAGCGCGTGATAAAGCCGGCGCTCTCCCAAGGCAAGACAGTCCTCTCCGACCGCTACGCCCCTTCGACCTTAGCCTATCAAATTTTCAGCGACACGTCCATAGACAGCGCAGCGGCGGAATACGCGGCGCGCCTTGGGGAGGTAATCGGCCTGCCCACGCCTGACGCCGTTTTTTTCCTGGACGTGGATCCGGGTACGGCGGCAAGCCGCCTCGCGTCACGAGGCGTGACGGACAGTTTCGACGGGCGCGGACGGGAGTTTTGCGAAAGCGTCCGGACAGGGTATGAAAAGACAAAGGCCGCGTGGTCTGGCAGGTGGGTGGACATCGACGCGTCCCGAGACGAGGAAGCGGTAGCGCGAGACATAGAAGCCGAGGTCTCGTCGATGCTCACTGCGGCGCAGCGATGAAAACGTCGGGGATCCCTAAGGCCAAGACGGGCGAAACGGCCCTGCTCTCCGCAGGCGGCAAGGGCGGAACCGGCAGGGCCATAGGCGCGGTCTCCCAGGCACAGGAGACGTTTGCCGAGGTCGCGGAGGGTATGGAGGCGCGCATGTTGATCGACGAGCTGGAGTCGATAGGGCTCCAGCTCTCGCGATTCCCCACCTCGGCGCTGCTCGCGCGGTACCGGGAGCTGGTGCGCATGGCGCTGGAAAAGGTGCGCAACGGGACGCGCATAAAGCGCGACTTCAAGTGGAGGCGCACGGAGCGCTCGATGTTCGTCGTGATAGAACGGACAGAGGAGGCGCTGGACGAGATGGACGAGGCCCTGCTGCGCGAGGCTGACAGGACGCGGCTGCTCTCCCTGATGGAGGAGATCAAGGGATGCCTGATATCTCTCCTCTTTTGAGCGGGTGGACGAAAAGCCAGGAGTGGCTGAACCTCTCGGGCGCTATATCGAGCGGCGGCGCTCCGCAGTCGCTCGCTGCGGTAGTACCGGCGGAGACAGCGGACGATTTTCGCTTCCGCTTCGCGCGCCTGGCGCTCTGTTTTTCCGGGACTGGCGACGACTGCTGCGGCTCGTGCTCGTGCTGGACATCTGACGGCCACCCAGATATGATAACGGCAGGAAAGCCAGGCGAGCCGCCAGGGATCGCCGACTGCCTCGACTTCCAGTGGCGCATGTCGCTTAAGCCGGTTTCCGCCCCCGGGCGGCTCGGGGTGATCATGTCCGCCGACAGCCTCTCCCTGCCGGCCGCGAACTCGCTCCTCAAGATCGCGGAGGAGCCGCCCGCGAAGGGCAGGATTTTATTTATGGCGGAGCGTGACGAGCTCATCCCGACGATCCGCAGCCGTGTGTGGATGGTCAGGATCGGCCTGCGCCCAGGCGAGCATGCGCTTGAGCCGAAAACGCCTCCCGGCGCCGGCGCGGAGTGGGCGGAGTGGCTTTCAGACACCAAGAAACGTTCGCTGGACGATATTGCGTCCGAGGCCGGCGCCTGGGTGCTTCATCTTTGCGCCAGAGGCGAATGGAGGCTCGCGGCATCTATAGAAAACGCCGTATTCCTGGCGAAAAAGAGGCACTTTTCGGTATCGATGGCTCAGGACGCGCTCTTTGCGTTGCTGATGGAAGGAGCAAGCGATGGAAAATTATTTGGCGACCTACGGGAAGCCTAGGTTCCTTGGAATAATCAAGCTGGGCGACGAGGACGGCGAGTTCACGAAGAGGGACGGCCTGATCGTCGTCTCCTCCCACAGGGGCGAGGAGCTGGCGGAACTCGTTGGCCCGATAAACAGTGAACAGGAGAGCGAGTACCGGAGCCTCCGCACCATATCGGAACACGGGGAGGGGCAGGTGCGCGGCGGCGACCCTGTGGTGACGGATCTGGATTTCGTCCGCAAACCGTCCGATGGTGACTTGGCCAGGCACGAATCCCACAGCGACAGGGAGGGCGAAAACCTGCGCATCGCCCAGGAACTCGTGGAGTGGCACAAGCTCTCCATAAAGCTCATAGACGACGAGATGCTGCTCGACGGGAAAAAGCTGTTTTTTTACTTCACCGCGGAGCAGCGGGTGGACTTCCGCACTCTGGTGAGGGATCTGGCGAGGCGTTTCCGCACCCGCATCGAGCTCCGCCAGATGGGCGTGCGCGACGAGGCCCGCATAATACAGGGGATATCGTTTTGCGGGCTGCCCTGCTGCTGCAGCTACTGGCTCAACCAGTTCGCCCCCATCGGGATCAAAATGGTGAAGGAGCAGAACATCGCGCTCAACCCGTCCAAAATTTCCGGGATATGCGGGCGGCTCATGTGCTGCATGTCGTTCGAGCACAAGGTCTACCGGGAGATGTGGACGGGGCTGCCTGGCCCCGGCAGCAAGATAAAGACCCCGAACGGCAACTACGTCGTCCTGTCCCTGGACATAGCGAAGAACGCCGTCCGCTGCCACAAGCCGTCAGGGGGTGACATATCCGTCCCGAAGGATCTCTTTGGCGAGTTCAGGCAAGCGGTGACGGACGGCGGCGAGTGGACGCCCCCCGTGCCTGAGGAACCGGCGCCGCTCGGCAAAAACTGCGGCATCTGCGGCTCAAGGCATGGCGCCTGCGGGGCGGGCGGCGCGCCGTGCTTTCAGCATGAGACGGCCGCTGAGGCCGTGCAGGAACGGGCCTACGTGCCTAGGTCGAAAAAAACCGGCGACGAGGAGAGCCATGTCCCGAAAGAGGCCGGGAAGAGGCCCGGCCGCAGGAGGAACCGCCGGGGCAAGGGACTGCCTCAGGATGGCGCGGCCCTCCGGCCGCAGCGCCAGGAGGGGCGGAAATTCATCGAACAGCCATCCGACACGGGGCACGATCGCGTGAAGTCCAGGCCGGAGAGCGCAGGGCGCGCCTTGCCCGATCGCGGCGAAGGCGCGGAAAAGCCGGCACAGGGCGCAGGCCTGGCGGGCGATACCCCAAAACACTCGAAGCGCAGACGTCCGAGACGCCCTGCGACAAAAGAAAGAGACGCATGATGGGTATTTTCGACGGCTTTATCTCCAAGATTAAAAATGTGACGAATAAGTGGTCGCAAGGCGTATCCAACCTCTTTTCCGACAACCCGGTCACCGACGCGTTCTGGGAAGAGCTGGAGGAACGGCTCGTCACGGGGGATGTCGGGGTCGATACGGCGGAGTCGCTGATCGCCGACCTCACGCAGACCTCCATCGACATGCGCATAGCCAACACCGGCGAGCTGAAGTCGGCTTTCGCAGACCTGCTCGTCCGGACGCTGGAGGAAGTCCCCGGGATGGGATCTCCGCTTGACCTGCCCCGTTCGCCCTCAGCGGTCCTGCTGGTCGGAGTGAACGGCAGCGGGAAGACGACCACGGCAGGAAAACTCGCATCCCTTTTTCTGAGGGAGGGCCGTTCCGTCATTCTGGCTGCGGCGGACACGTACAGGGCGGCCGCCATTGAGCAGCTCAAGGCATGGGGCGAGAGGGCGGGCGTCCGTGTGATCGCGTCCAGCCACGGCAGCGACGCGGCGGCCGTCGTGTTCGACGCGGTACAGGCGGCGAAAGCGTCCGGCACAGACGTCGTGATAGCGGACACGGCCGGCAGGCTTCATACGAAATCCAACCTCATGGAAGAGCTGGCGAAGGTCCGCAGGGTTGCGGGCAAAGAACTCCCGGACGGCCCTGTGGAGTCGCTGCTCGTGCTCGACTCCGTGACAGGGCAGAACGGGTTCGCGCAGGCCGAGGCATTTGACAGGGCCGTCGGGCTGACCGGGGTTATACTGACTAAGTTCGAAAACACCGCGAAGGGCGGCATAGTGATCAGCATCGCCAGAAAGCTCCGCCTTCCGATAAGGTACGTCGGCCTGGGCGAGGGCGTAGGTGACCTCGAACCGTTTTCTCCGAGGGTTTTCGTGAGCACTCTGCTCGATATGGAGATGCCGGACGATGTTCGTTAACGCGGAAGTCAGGAAGGACATGCTGCAGCTAAGTTCGACTGTTCAGCAGATATTGCGCGCGCTATACTTTTACGGGTCGGATTACATCATGGTCGAGATAGGGAAGAACGAGCGTCTGCTCCACAAGGATCAGCTCATAGCGCTCCTGGAGCAGGGCAGGGAAAGCGCCACGCTGGAGGATATGGTGAGCCTCGCCCTGGCCGCGCCGATTTCCGCCAAGGCGGGCATGGAGGACGTGCCGCCTGATTCACCGCTGATCGTCTTCGCGGACGGAGAACTGTCCGGGACGACTTTTGAGAAATACCGGGAGATGAAGATACAGGAAGCGATGATACAGCTCCCCGACTGGTGGGGGGTCCCTCTGCCGATACTCCATATGAGGGACGAGCGGATGAGCCTCAATGAAGCGGCGCTCCGTCTCATACCGGGCGGCGTCAAGGCAATCGCCGGGCAGTACGATAAGATCCGTGCCGACAAGCTGATCGTCATAAATGAGAAGAAGCCGGACAAGCCCGAAAAAACGGGAAAAACTTTTTCGCTCACGCCCCTCGACGACGAGACTTTTCTGATAGAGGACGTGTCCGGGGACTTCGAGATGGTGGAGGATCTGGTCTGGTGGGCGGCGATCGGCAGCGCGTTCGTCCGCAGGATGGAGGGGAACGGGCTTCATGTCAGCCGCGTCTCGCCTCACGCGGAACCGCCGAAGGACGCTGCGGAGGTTATCCCGTGTTCCTGGGAGGGGGAACTCATCGGTCGGCTAGCCATACTGCTGCCCGAGGGGAGCGGGACGGAGGGCGGAGACCCGCAGACAGGGCCCGCGCAAGACGTCCCCGCGCTTGAAGAGGGCGCGCCGCAGGAAACGGGACAGCCGGAAGGCGCAAAAAAACCACGGGGCAAAACCAAGTCAGCGAGGTGAAAAGAGACGGCATACGAATGGGACAGCAGCCTTGAGACAGGACACAGCAAGGTCGATTCCCAGCACAAGCAACTGATCGCGGCCGTAAACAGGCTCTTGGACTCGTTCGGCAGCGGCAGCGCGGATGAATTGGCCAATACTCTGGAATTTTTGAACAGCTACATCATCAAGCACTTTTCCGACGAGGAAAAGCTGATGCGGTTTTACAAGTACTCAGATTTCGAGCGCCACAGACAGTATCACGAGGAATTTAAAAAAGACGTCCGGGAGCTGACGGACAGGTTTATCGCGGAAGGGCCGACTGACGCGCTCAGGGGCATGGTGACTACGACTATAGTTGACTGGCTCCTCAACCATATAAAGGGGGACGATTTCAAGTTCGCGTCCTCCGTCGCTCACCTGGCAGCCCGTGATGGCAGGTGACGCCGCTGGCGGGCGGCACGCTGCGCCGCTCGTCAAGCCGGTCTGCGGGCTGCTATACCCGAAAGGCGAGCCCGAATGGAGGGATCTCGCGCGGGAGGGGCTTGTCCGGATCTTTGGCGCAGTCGAGCGCGAGAGCGGTTCGTTTGCCTTTTGCTACACGGATTATTACAGTGATATATCGCCGGAGCTTTCAAGGTGTTTTTTCTCGTTCGCCGGGCTTTTCCGCCCGAGGCTGGTCCGGTGGAAGAGGGCCGCTATAGCGCTCGAGTCCGGAAGCGGGGAGGGCCGCCCTGGCGGGACGCGGCGGATCAACGTGGATCCTGGCTACCTGGACGGGGCGAGGCTTGTGCTGGCGTCCACGAAGGACAACGCGCAGAGGATCTATCTGGCCTGCGGCATATTCGCGGAAGTGACCCTGTGCCGGAGGAAATCGGGCTGGGAGGGCTTCCCGCACACGTTCCCTGATTTCGCGAGCGGGATTTACGACGCGTTCCTGGAAACGGCCAGGCAGGACTGGCGGAGGGATATCAGGGCGGCGAAGTGTATTTAGCCAGTGTTTCCTTAAAAAATATTATATTTTATATTCGCCCGGGGAGTTTTGACATATGATCGAAAGATACTGCACGGAAGAGATGAAAAGGATCTGGTCGGACGAGAACAGGTTCGCGAGGTGGCTTGACGTCGAGCTTGCCGTCTGCCGCGCGTGGGCTGCGGACGGGACGATCCCGGCCCCGGATCTGGAGCAGATAGAGGAGAGGGCCGGATTCGATGTCGGAAGGATAGCGGAGATAGAGGCTGTGACTCAGCACGACATGATCGCGTTCGTCAGCTCCGTTGCCGAACGGATCGGGCCGTCCGGGAGGTACGTCCACCTGGGCCTCACCAGCAGCGATGTCATAGATACGGCGGCGTCGCTGCTCCTTGCGGAGGCGCTTGAAGTCTTAATCAGCGCGGCTGAGGCCCTTCGCGGGTCTATAGCCGAAAAAGCGTGGAAATACCGCCTCACGCCCACGGTCGGCCGCTCTCACGGGATACACGCGGAGCCGACGACGTTCGGGCTGAAATTGCTCGGCTTCGTCTCCGAGATAGATCGCGACATGGCGCGTCTCAGGCAGGCCCAGGACGAGATAAGGGTATGCAAGCTCTCCGGTGCCGTCGGCACTTACGCTAACTGCCCTCCGCGCATAGAAGCGGCAGTGGCCAGGCAACTGGGGCTCAAGCCCGATCCAGTGTCATCTCAGGTCGTGCAGAGGGACAGACACGCGCGCGCCATAGTGGCGCTCGCGCTCTACGGGAGCGGGCTGGAACGCCTCGCGGTCGAGATACGCCACCTTCAGCGGACAGAGGTCATGGAGGCGCTGGAGCCGTTCGGCAAGGGGCAGAAGGGCTCCAGCGCCATGCCGCACAAGAAGAACCCCATACTCTCGGAGCGCGTGAGCGGGATGGCGCGGCTGCTGCGCGGGTATGCGTCTGCTGCCTTGGAGGACGTGGCGCTCTGGCACGAGAGGGACATCAGCCATTCGTCCGTCGAGCGCGTCGTCTGGCCGGACGCGTTCCACATCGCGCACTATATGACGGACATAGCGAAAAAGGTGGTCGACGGGCTGGTCGTCGACGAGGCGCGGATGAAGAAGAACCTCGAAATGACGCGCGGGCTGCTCTTCAGCGGACGGGTGCTGTTAGCCTTGGTCGAGTCCGGTTTTTCCAGGGAGGACGCCTACGCCGTCGTGCAGGAGTGCGCCATGCGCTGCTGGGAGGGCGTCACAAGCGGGGGTGCCTGCCCGTCGCTCCGCGATATCCTGTCTGACCACCCGCGCCTGGCTCAGTTCAAGGGAGACGGCGGCGCGAGGCTCGACGGGCTTTTTGACATAAACTTTTATTTCAGGTATGTTGACGATATCTTCTCACGGTTTGAAATACTGACTAACGACTGAGGGGGGTTTTTGAGTGGACAGTCCTGACAGAAATATCGCTCTCGAGATGGTACGCGCAACGGAGGCCGCAGCAATGTCCGCCAGCAGGCTGATGGGGCGGGGCGACAAGAACGGCGTGGACGGGGCGGCGGTCAACGCTATGAGAACCGTGCTGAACACGGTCCGTATGGAAGGCGTAGTCGTGATAGGAGAGGGGGAGAAGGACGAGGCGCCGATGCTCTACAACGGCGAAAAACTCGGCCGCGGCGGCGATCCCAGGGTAGACATAGCGGTGGACCCGATAGACGGGACACGGCTCACCGCGCTGGGGCTTCCGAACGCCGTGAGCGTGGTAGCCTTCGCTGAGCGCGGCACGATGTTCGACCCGAGGCACATTTTCTACATGGACAAGATCGCCACAGGGCCGATGGCTGCGGACGCCATAGACATCAACGCCCCGATAGGCGACAACATACGCACAGTAGCTCGCGCACTCGGGAAGCGCGTCGAAGACGTCACGGTAATTGTCCTGGACAGGCCGAGGCATGAAAAATTGATCAGGGAGATCAGGGAGGTCAGCGCGCGCATCAGGCTCATCATGGACGGCGACGTGGCAGGGGCGCTCGCGACGTGCAAGGCCGGGTCGGGGATCGACATCCTGGCAGGGGTAGGCGGCTCGCCTGAGGCCGTCATCACAGCATGTGCGATCAAGTGCGTCGGCGGTAACATGCAGTGCAAGCTCTGGCCTAGGAACGAGGATGAGGCGAATCGCTGCAAGGACGAGGGCATAGACCTCGACAGGGTTCTCTTGCTTAACGACCTGGTGTCGAGCGACAACGTCTACTTCGCGGCGACGGGGGTGACGGAGGGCGACTGGCTGGGCGGTGTCAAGTACGTCGGTGACACGATAAAGACATCGTCGCTCGTGATGCGCTCCCAAAGCGGCACCATACGCTATATCAACGCCGAGCACAAGTACAAGAAGCTCGACATGCTGGGTGACGTGAACTACTGAGGGAAGGCCGGTCAATTGTCAGATGCCTGAAGGGCAGGGATTGAAACCCCCACCGCCCCGCGTGCCGCAGCCGGGCATTGGGCAAATGGCTTATTGACGGCTGGCTTTTCAGTGCGTAAGATAGATAGAATGAGTAAATTTTGTTAAGGAGTGATTGCTGTGAGCGTTATCGTTTATTCGACTAAGAGCTGTCCCTGGTGCGTAAAGGCCAAGCAGTACCTCGACACGCTGAAGGTCGGCTACGAGTCGATCGACGTAGGCACCGACAAGGAGGCCGCTAAGGAGATCGTGGAGAAGACAAAACAGCGCGGCGTCCCGGTGGTAAAAGTCGGCGGCAGGTACATCGTGGGCTTCGACCAGGGCGCGATACAGTCTGCGCTGAAGGAAGAGGGGCTCTTACAATAGGAGCGAGGTGAATGTTAATGAAGGGAAAGTGTGTCGTAAGGGGAATGAATTTTCACGCTTTTCACGGCGCGATGGAGGTCGAAAGGGAGCTTGGGCAGATGTTTTCCGTGGATGCCGCCCTCTCTATGGAGATGACTCTGGCGGATGCCTCGCCCTCCGTGAACACGGACGTCAGGGGTTCCGAGATCTACGAGGTCACGAAGAACGTAATGATGGGGACGAAGTTCAACTCCCACACCAGCCTGGCCTTGGCTATCGCGAAAGATTTGTTCGCCCGCTTCAAACACGTGACCGACGCAGAGGTCTCGATTGGGCGCAGACAGCTTTTTATCGCCGGGGACGTGAGGGAGATACTGGCCATCGTCTCCTGCGTCCGCTCCGACTTCGAGAAGAAGGGCTAGCCCGGTGTCCGGCGGGTTGGGCGTTTCGTTTTATTTCGGCGCGTCCGGGGGCGGAGACGTCAGCCTGGCCCGTTTCGTCTCCGATTCTAGCGCGCCGCTCCTGGAGGCCGCCGACTGGATAGCGGCTGGGGCAGAGGCGGGAGAGGCCGGCTTCGGATGGTACGGCCTGCCGGATCAGGACATAGATTCGGTTCTCATGACGGCGGAATGGCTCAAGGGCTACGACGCGATAATACACGTCGGGATCGGCGGCTCGTCCCTGGGCAACCTCATGCTGCACCAAGCCCTCCTCCCGATGTACTTCAACGAGGCGTCCGGCGCCGGAGTCCCGAGGTTTTACCTGGCCGACAACCCGGATCCTGAAAAGGCCTCCGCCATTTGGGAGCGCGTCAAGGGGAGTCGCGTCGCGCTGGTCGGGGTGAGCAAATCCGGGGCCACGGCAGAGACGATGTCGCAGTTCCTCTGGTTCCGCTCGAAGATGGCGGAGGGCGGCGCCTCGCCGGACGAGAACGTCCTCGTCATCACGGATCCGGAGGGAGGCGTGTTCCGCGCCTTCGCCCGCGAGGCGCGGTGCAGGTCGCTTGAGATACCGCCCTCAGTGGGCGGCAGGTATTCCGGCCTCTCGCCGTCTGGCCTTGTGACCGCATCCGCGCTCGGGGGCGACGTCAGAAAGCTGCTGGCGGGCGCAAAGGCCATGCGCGGCCTCATAGCCGCGAACAGGGACGTCATGACGAACCCGGCGCTCATGCTCGCCGCCATCCACAGGTTCCACGAGATCGGGAAGCGGCCGATGGCCGTTTTGATGCCTTACTCTAACAGGCTGGAGACGTTCGCGGAGTGGTTCGCGCAGCTCTGGGGCGAGAGCGTAGGCAAGGACGGCCTGGGTACGACGCCTGTGAGGGCGCTCGGCGCGATAGACCAGCACTCCCAGGTTCAGCTCTACACCGCAGGCCCTGACGACAAGCTGTACACGCTCATAAACGTCCGCGACCGCGAGGCGGAGGTGGAGCTGCCGTCGGTGCAGGAAAAGTCGCTGTCGCCGCTTTCGTACCTGAGCGGCCACCGCCTCGGGGAGATGCTCGGATACGAGGCCATGAGCACGGCAGCGGCCCTCGTGAAGGCCGGGCGTCCCGTAGTGTGGATCGATCTCCGCCGCCTCGACGCCGAAACCGTCGGCGCGCTGGTGTTCTTCTACGAGTACGTCACGGCGGTCACGGGCCGGCTGATGGGGATAAACCCCTTTGATCAGCCGGGCGTGGAGCAGGGCAAGCGCTACACCTACGGCATGATGGGCCGCGCCGAGTACAGCCTGGACGCCCGCGAGGCTCTCGCTTGCTTTGAGGGCATAAAGAAAAAATCGGTCAGTTGCTGATCCAGAGCAGCCATATACTTTAACGTTCGCAGGCGACCACTCCTATGTTGTGGTCGCCGCTCATATATACGCTGAAATCGCCCCTGTAGAGCCTGATGGCCTTGTGTTCGCCGTACTCGAACGGCGTCTCCTCGAACCACCCCTCGTTGTATACGTTGTTGCCCTCGCCTTGGAACACGGGCATGTACATCACCTCGTCTGTCTCCAGGTCGGAGAAGAAGTGCGTCCCGTAGGAGAGTTCCGGCATCTGGCCCGTCCTCGGGATCCCCACCTCTATGATGCAGGCCGCCCCGGTGATCTCGTCGTAGCGGACCGGCACCCCTAGCTCCGGGCTGCTCGACCCGACCCGCCCGGGCGCGACCAGTATGTACCTCTCGGGGAGCAGTTTCTTGTTCATCTCGCCCAGCGACCGCGCAATGCTCTGAAAATCGCTGGACGCGGAGTATACCTTGTGGTCGACCAGCACGAGGTATTTGATGCCCCTGCGGGTGCCGTCCGTGACCATCCGGTCGGCGCTCAGGATCGTGACGCAGTTCTGCAGGGAGGGGGGGAGGGCTTCACCCTGTGACTCGTGGATCCAGAGCGGACGGGCCTGTAGGAGTTCGAGCCTGTTTTCGAGCGGCTCGTAGGAGAACTCCACGTCGGCATAGGCCCCCATCTTTTTTTGCAGGAGCGGCATCAATTTTGACATCGTCTCGAAAAATTTTCTGTGTACCCTGGGGAACGACTCGAACGGCATACAGACTTTGCCCTCTGCCGGCGAGAATATGGAGGATTTGTCGAGCGGAGTGAAGTACCCCTGGTTTTCGTCGTACACGTACAGGCTCGCGTAGGTCGAAAAATCCGGGTGGTAGCGGAATTTGTCCCGCCACACCTCTTTTATGTCCACGGTCACGAGCTGGCCGCTATCGCGCTCTATCGCGTGGAAGCGTTCCTGTGAGGTTTTCATCACGTTGTATGCGTTGGACCCTTCGGGCCGCAGGAAGGGGTTTGTGAGGGAGTACGTCCGCGCGTAGCCGCGTTTCGTGCTCATCGTCCCGAGGCCGAACACCATGCGGATCAGGCCGTCCTCGCGCTTTATCCTCGTCGTCCATCGCCTCCCGTTATAGGAGAAGGCCACCCCTGCCGTAGTGGGGTAGTAATAGCCTCCCCGCCACCTGCCCGATATCCGCATGATCAAGATCCCCATCAAGTCCTCCCCGAGCCCGTGCTTCTGCCTGTACGACACGGCGGCGGGGAAGTATATGCGGGAGTAGACGCGCTTTATCTCCGTTTCGACGGCGCTGACGCGCTCTTGCAGGGAGTCGCCCGCGTTCGGCAGGAACGGCGACATGTACTTGCCGGCGAAGGAGTACTTGAGCGAGTCCTCCAGGAGCGAGCTGCTCCGGACGATCACTGGATCCCTCATCTCAGCCAGGTAGCTGCTCAGCGATTCCGTCACGTACCCCGGGAGGTTTGCCTTCAGGAATTCGGACTCCAGCTCATCCGGAGAGGCGTTTTGAATGAGATCTGGAAGCCTCCTGATCCCGGCTGTAAATTCCCTGAAAACGTCCGTCCCTATGTATCGCGACATCGGGAGGGCAACCGCGCGGAGGTCGTCGTCATCCGAATCCCTGAGCGCGCGTATGGCGAAGAGCAACGAGCGGCCCTTCCCTCCCACCGGGCCCGCCCCGATGATAAGAGGCTTGAACTCAGGATCCTCCGAAGGATCCCAGGAGAAATAGCCCTTCCTCACGTCCTCTATAGATGCCATAACCTTCCTCCTCGCATATGTATGAGGCTGATTTGTCAAATCTTTCCGCAGCCCGCAACGGCAAAACGCGGCCGGGGCAAACGCGCCCTTTCGATATTACCACATAAACCCCGGCGCGGCCCATGCCAGCGCCACAATGCCGTCCTGTGGTTTCAGGTAAAACCCGTCCCATTGCCATCACGTTTCTAGTATAATATAATTAATCGGCTATGGGGAGGCAGGACTCGGCATAATGGGCGATGAGTCGTTCAGGCAAAAGCTCCAGAGTGTCCTAGACAGGACGAACGAATTTCTCGGCTACAGCATCGACAATGTCGGCGGGATCCGGGACGACGTGGTACACGGCCTCCGGGATCTGTACGACGAGCTCAACCAGGTGCGCAAAGAGGTAAGCGAGGTCATGAGCGCATACGACTCGGTAACTCAGGCATACAAGGAGGCGCGGAGGTCGCTCGTCAGCGCCGAGATGACGGACGACTACGATTTGCAGGCCAGGATCTATGCCGAGGCGGAACGATATATGCACCTCCGCGCGACGTTCGAGGAGCGCGAGCGCTATCTACGGAAGCGCAGGGATGACCTGGACCGCGAGAAGATCCGCATGGAGCGGATAATGGCCCACAGCACGAGTACCATGGGGAAGCTCCGCCTTGCGGTCGAGATACTGCGGAACAGGCTCGACTCCACGATGGCGGCCAGCTCGGCCGGGAATGCGGCTAACATCGCGAAGGCGCTCCAGTTCGTCGAGCGGGAGAACAAACGGCTGGCGCGCGAGATACACGACGGGCCGATACAGCAGTTCGCGGCCTCGATACTGTCGCTCGAATACCTGGAGCGGATCGCGGGCAAGGGCGACATGGCGGCCGTGAAGGAAGAGATTCAGAGGGTCAAGGAGCAGCAGCGCGAGGCCTTGGCCGATTTCAGGGGCTTTTTGATACAGCTCCAGCCCCTTGGCCTGGAAAAGGGCCTCGGGAGCGCCATCAGACGTCTCGCGGACAGCTACAGGGAGAGACACGGCGTGGATTTCCGCGCCCTGCTCTCGCAGGATGAGGATCAGTTCCCGGCCGTGCTGCGCTCCAACCTGTTCCGTATCATACAGGAGGCGGCTTCCAACGCCCTCCGGCACGGCGGCGCGAAGACGATAACCGTGAAGTACGAGTACACGAATAAGGAGCTATGCCTTTCCATCCAGGACGACGGGAGCGGTTTTGACATCGAGGCGGAGCGCGTAGCGGCTGCCGAGAGAGGTTCGTTCGGGCTGTCGAACATTTCCGAGCGGGTGCAGTTCGCGAGGGGTAACCTGAATATCGAAAGCGGCAAGGGCAAAGGGACGGAAATCACGATCACGGTTCCGATAGGAGGAGATGGCAGTGAATAAGATCAGGGTAGCGATAGCCGACGACCACCGCTTGTTCCGGGAGGGGCTGAGGAGGCTGCTCGAGCTGGAGGGCGACATCAAGGTCGTCGGCGAGGCGAAGGACGGCGCCGAAGCCGTCGACATGGTCCTTTCCACGATGCCGGACATAGTCCTTCTCGACATCAACATGCCGAAGATGGACGGCGGACAGGTCGTGAAGCACCTGAAGAGCGCCAAGCTCCACACCAAGTTCGTCGCCATAACGGCATACGATGACGAGGAACACCTGGCGTCCCTCTCCGCCATCGGGATAAACGGATATATCCTCAAGTCCTCCAGCATGCCCGACCTCATCGCCGCACTGCACGCGGTTTACGGCGGCGAGTCATACGTGGATCCCAAGGTGGCGGGCAAGCTCCTGTCCAGCTTCCAGAAGCGGAAGGAGGAGCAGGACGTGATGTTCCTCCTGACCCAGCGCGAAAAGGAGGTCCTGTTCTGGCTCTCGCAGGGCTTCAACAACGCCGAGATCTCGGCCAAGATGGTGCTCTCGGAGAAGACGGTAAAAAACCACGTGAGCCACCTGCTGAAAAAACTCGGCCTGAACGACCGCACCCAGGCCGCCGTGCTTGCCTGGCGCATGGGGCTGGTGCAGAGCTCGTCCGACTCGATGAA
>JAISFV010000079.1 GCA_031263445.1 Synergistaceae bacterium
AGACATCTGTGCTGGGAGTGGCGCTTTTCGGCGTGGTAATAGCGATGATCGTCTCAGGGAACGGGAAAAAGATTGAGGGGGGCGCGGCAAATGACAACGAATTCTAAAATAACCCGAAAGGAATTCTGGCAGTCATACCGAAGGTCATGTTCACTGGACGCATCCTGGAATTACGAAAGAATGCAGAACCTCGCGTTCGCGTATATGATGATACCTATCATCAAGGCCGTCTGCAAAACGAAGGAGGACATAGCAAACGCCCTCAGGCGCCACCTGGAGTTCTTCTCCACGACGCCTCATATCTGTACGCTCCTGGTCGGCATAATGGGCGCGATGGAAGAGGCAAACCAAAATGGCGAGGATTTTGACGAATCTTCGATAAACGCCGTGAAGGCGTCGCTGATGGGGCCTATGGCCGGCATAGGAGATTCTCTGATCTGGGGCACGCTCAGGGTAATCGCGGCCGGAATAGCGATATCGTTCTCCTTGAACGGCAGCGCCATAGGGCCTATACTATTCTTCGCCATAATCAACGTACCGTGCTTCGCGCTGCGTTATTTCTGCCTCAAGCAGGGACTGCAGGTAGGGACGAATTTTCTGCTCAACATGAGCAAGACCAACATAATGCAGAGGCTGACCGAGGGTACCTCCATACTGGGTCTCATGGTGATAGGCTCGATGGTCTCCTCGATGATTTACTTCGAGCTTACGATGCAGGTCGGCAGCGGCGATTTCGCGCAGCCCATGCAGGACTACCTGAACGAGATAATGCCCGGCATACTGCCTCTCGCGGCATTTGGGGTGATGTATTATCTGCTCGACAAGAAATTCAAAACGACTACGCTGCTAGCCTGGATATTCGCCCTCTCGGTAATAGGCAAGTATTTCGGCGTGCTGTAGGCTGTAAGGCTGATTTATGCCAATTTAAAATCAAGGCGTGAAGTTAAAAGGTTTAACAGCAGCCTTTATGCGCCGCTGGGCGCGCCGTCAACGAGGGTATGCGCTCGCTTTTCGAGCTAGCCCGGACAACCACAAATGCGGGGAACGCGCCGGCGCTCCCCGCAGCGGCGGCCTATGCCCGGTCTCCCTCTTCGGCCGGTTCGTGTCCCCGCGCCGTATGCTTGTCCATGAAGTCGGAGAACATAGCCAGTGCCTGGCCAAAATTCCTCCTGCCGAAGCCTATGCGGAACCTGTTCTGGTTGACGGAGAAAACCCTGTCCGATATGATCAATATGCTCGCCTCGGCTGCCGCGCGGTCGCAAAGGTCGCTGACCTTGTACGGGTATTTGAGCTCCGGGAAGGCCGTAGATCCGCCGTTGGGAACTATCCAACTGAACCATTCCGGCCTCGATTTGAAGAAGCCTTCCGCCAGGCCGACATTCTCCAGTATTATCTTGCGGTTGCGGTTCGCGAGATGCGCGAAGTTCCTCAAGGCTATCAGCGCCAGGATCTCGGACGGGGCGCTGGGACAGAGCGTCGTGTAGTCCTTGAACCCGAAGAACTCGGCTATCGCGCTGCGGCTTTGAGAGGCCAGCCATCCTATCCTGGAGCCGGCAAGACCGATTTTGTTGACCCCGCCCAGGGCGACCGCGCGCGGGTAGATATCGGCAAGCGACGGCAGGTCGCCGCCAGGGTCATGCTCCATGCCGCGGTATGTCTCCTCGCACAGTATCCAGACGCCGGTTTTGTCCGCGATATTCGCTATGCGCTGAATGTCCGCCAGAGTCGGCAAGAAGCCGGTCGGGTTGTTCGGTATGTTGAGCGTTATGAGCTTCGTCTTCGGGTTTATGTTCCTGCTCAGGAAATCAATGTCGAGGCGCCACCCCCAGTCTGTCGGCACCAGCTCCCACGGTATCACGGTACACCCTATGGCCCTGGGTATCTCGTGCATCGAAGGGAGCGTCGGCTTCATCGCGATCACTTCGTCGCCTGGATCAAGCATGACGTTGAAAGCGATGAAAATCCCCTCTTCCGGCGTCACCACTAGCACATCGTCGGTGCCGACGCTCCTGTAGCGCGTGGTTATCGCCTCGCGCAGCTTTATATGCCCTCTGTAGTCGTTGTAGCCGAGATCCAGGCTCTCCCACAATTTCCTGCACTCGGCGTCCGCCATGTCGAGGATTTCCCGCATCGAACAGCTTTCACACGACGACGGGCTCAGCACGTACTTGGCCACCGGCCGTAAGCGGGAGAAAAGCCGCTCCAGTTTGAATTCGTTCAATTTCATAGATCTGCCCCCCTAAAATCGCGTTTGCGCGCTGACATCCCAAAATGCGTAATCACCGCCCGAAGTATAGCATATACGCAAAGCGATTATAATAAGCGGCGTGGTAAAGTGTCATAATAAGGCTTGACGGCGCAAGGCCGTCCGGGAGGCGGCAGAGGCATGGGCGTGAGATCCGCGTGGATAGGGCGGCGTATGCCGGCAAAGGCCATTTTGGCGGCGTTCTTTTTCGCGGCGGCCTGTATCGCGTTGCCCGCAAACCCTGCCTGTTCCGAGGCCAAAGGCGGCGGCTGGGTTCGCGAGACAGAAGAGATTTTGGACGGGCTCATTGCGAGGCGCGGCGAAATCCAGGGCGCGGGTGCTTTCGAATACCACGACGGGATTTGGGTAAGCCCGGAATGGATAGCCTCCCTCGGCGATCCGGCGTACCGCTGTCTCATTGGCACTGTGACGCTGGAAAGCTCATATGCCCTCTCCTTTTTCTCAGACAAGCTGCCGCGCGTCATCACAGGCGAGCTGTCGAAGGCCGTCCCCTTCGGCGGCGTGCCGCTGATACTCGACGGCACCGGCACAGACGGCAGCGCGAAAGCAATGCTGACCCAGGCTTCGGCTTTTTTGCCCAGCCGCTGGCTCGGGTGGATCGCTTACCTCAATGGCGGACGCGGGATAGCCGTCAGGCGGTCACCGAGAGGGGAATATCGCGCCGGGCGCATCATGACCAACAATCTCAGGACATCTCTTCACGAGCTGGTTCACGCTTACGAGGACAAGCCCTTCGCGTCGTTCGAGCGCAAATTAAAGCTCGCGTTCTATGATAAAAGGACGGAGGGGAAGAAGCTCAGGCGTCTGGGCCGGATAACGAACCTTTACTTTTACGGCCACGGCGAGCAGTACAGGGCGGGCTTTATCTGGCCGTACCTCGGCAAGGACGGCGGAGCGGAACTGATGAGCGCCGGCCTTGAGTGCCTCATGTGGAACCGGTTCGATGTCTGGAACAGGGACCCTGAGCTCGTCAAGTTCCTCCTGGGGTTGCTGATCTTCTTCGGCAGAGGGTGATGCCCTTCGCCACGCGTAAAGGCTGCCGTTAAAATCCAAGGTTCAGGGAAACGCCTGTCAATCCGCCACGACGGCGCTTTGCCGTCAGGCAGGACGGATACAGCCCTCACCCTCCGCTTATCATGTGGATGACCTCGACCTCAGCGCCGTCAGGGACAAGCGTCGCGGCGTAAGCCTCGCGGCTTTGCACCGGCCCGCCGTTTATCCAGACTGATAACATCCTGAACGTGTAGTTTTTCGCGTCGAGTATGTCCTGGACGGTGAGGCCTTCCCTCCAGCCGAACTCTTCGCCGTTGACCGTTATCATCGGAAGGCGTCCTCCGGTTTCAGACTGCGTTCCAGCAGCCCGACCACGTCGGGGTAGTCAATGCCTAGCCTGCGCACCGTCTCCAGCGTCGGTATGCCGTTGCGGTTCCATCCCCGGCGCTCGTACACCTTGTCCACGAGCTGCTCCCACTGCCCTCTGCGGTGCGCCTGGAGCGTCTTGATTTTCTCGCGCGCGCTCATGCCCTCCGGCTCACAGCCTGCCTCCCTCAGCTTGCCGTCGAAGTAATCGGGGCGGGCCAGCCACTCGTCCTCAAACACGGGGCCGAGCCCCCTGCTCGGGCAGTTGTGGTTCGCGCGCGTACCCTTGCCCATGCGCAGGTTGAATACGCGCTCGAAGTTGTAGACCCTCTCCGACATCGTGATCAGATCCTCCTTGACGACGCTCTTGCCCGTTACCGCGTTGTATATGTCCACGTAGTTCTGAACGTGCTCCGGCACCTTGGCCGCATCGATGCCCTTGTACTTCGTGTGGTTGTCCTCCGGCTCTATGTCGTTCCACGGCAGTTTGCAGAGCCCGACCAGAGAGAACCACAGCCTGAAATTCGGGAAGTAAAAGAGCGCCTCCGCCTTGTCCTCGAACGTCGGGAGCTGCTTGTTCACCATGTCCATGAATATCAGCCACGCCTCGTCGTGCTGCGGGCCCTTGAGCGTCAGGAAGTAGCCGCCCCACTGGGCTATGGACTCCTGGCAGCGGTACTCGGAAGCCTCCAGCCCCTGCCCCTCCATCGCAATGTCCTCCATGACCTCCCTGTCCGCGCCGTACTTTTCCGCAAACAGTTCCTTCATCCTGCGCGCACCGAGTGCCACTATGCGCGAGAACTCGTCGGCGCCGTCCGCTATCCTGTGGATCAGCTCCATGATATCGGCCTTGTTCCCGAATTCGAGTTCAAGGCCGCCGGTATGATCCTTGTTTATCAGCCCCAGCTCGTAGCACTCGCAGACAAAAGCCATCCCGGTACCCAGCGATATCGTGTCGATGCCGTAGTGGTCGGCGTAGAAGTTCGCCTCTATCGTCCACTCGGGGTCGAATATGCCGACGTTCGAACCCAGCCCTGCCGCCGTCTCGTACTCGGGGCCGTCTACTATCACCTGACGCCCCTTCCAAGGACCGGTCGAAAGCTCGAATGGCGGCGTAGCCTTCGCGCAGGAGAGCGAGCAGCCGTACCAGCACCCGTCCGGCATACCCTGCGCGAAGCGCTTCCTGTACTCCTCCGAGTGAATTTTGCCGATGTCGTCGTGGCGTCCGAACTTGTAGTTGTTCACAGGCAACAGATCGTAGTCGTTCATTATCTCGTTCAGGTGCGCCGTGCCGATGGAGCGCATCTTGCACTGCACGTCGTCGAAGTCGCGGATCTCCTTGTGAACCTTGCCGCCGATCCTGCTGAGCGTATCCGCGTCAGCAGGCCCCGTGGAACTCCCAGTGACGCGGCTCATCTTCACTGCTAGCGCCAGCACGCCTTTGTCGCGGAGGACCGTGCCGCCGCCCCCCCGCCCCGCCTGTTTCAGGCGGGACACTTTGCGCCTCGGGTCGTAGAAGCTGAAATTCATGCAGCCCCAGAAGCTGTGCGCCGCCGCCTGTCCGCTCGACACGACCGATATGTTTTTTTTGTCCTTCTCGTCCGTCGCGAAGTACTCGTGAAGGCACTCCGTCACGGCGTAGGCGTTCTTGTCCCCGGCAATGCCCGACTCCAAAATCTCAATGCGGCCCTTGTCCCCGTCGATGTAGACGATTACCTCGCGGTCGGCCTTCCCCTGGAGTTCGAACGCGTCAAAGCCGGAAAATTTCAAGAGCGGCGCGAAGTACCCCCCTGCGTTGCTGTTGTAAGTCTGTTCGGTAAGAGGCGAGAGGAATACGGAGTAACACTTTCCGGCGCCTGGATACTGCGTTATGCCGCATATGGGGCCGCCAGATATGACGATCTCGTTTCTGGGGTCGTCCCACTTGGTGTCGGGCGTAACCGCGTCCCATAAGAGCTTCAGCCCAAAACCGCGCCCGCCTATGAACTTATCGATCATATCGTCTGAGACAGGACGCTTTTCGAACCTGTAATCACCGTCGTGATCGCCGAGCCCGACGTACAGCGTCTCCCTCGTGTAGCCAAAGCGCGAGGGGGACGGAGCGTAGTCCCATCCAGCAAGGATTTTCATCTTCTCCACCTGTTTGCCCTCCTGCTTATGTCATAGTTCAAGCGAATCAGCCAGCGTTCTCATTATACTATAGGAAACGCTGATTAATCCGCCTGAGCGTAGGGCGAACGCTTGATGATATAATTGCCGGCAGATTTGATCTTTGCCCGAGGTGCTGCCATGTCAGGTTTTGTGGAGGAGACAACGTCCATCGACGACTGCCTGAGCCTTGCCGCGAGGAGCCTGGGCTTCCCGTGGAACGCGAAGTCGCGCCGAGTGGGCGTGGAGGACGCGCTCTATGCCCGTTCAGCGGAGGACATGATAGCGCCGGAGCCGTATCCCCCGTTCACCCGCAGCCTGCGCGACGGGTACGCGCTGAACCACGCTGCCAGCGTCGGGGCTTCGGCAAGCTCTCCGGTGTTTTTAAGCCTGGCCGGGGAGATATACATGGGGGAATCTCCGTCGTTCGAGCTTGCCAGTGGCGAAGCGGCGTCCATCCCGACGGGGGGCATGTTGCCGCGCGGCGCTGATTCCGTCGTCATGGCCGAGAATACGTCGGTCTCCGGCGGCTGGGTTGAAATCCGCTCTTCGGTGCAGCGCGGCCTGAACGTGATGACGGCGGCCGAGGAGATAGCGCGCGGGGATGTCCTGCTGCGCAGGGGCGAGACGATCAGCGAATCAACGCCTGGCTTGCTGGCGACGTTTGGCATCACAGCGGTGAACGTCATGGACATACGCGCAGGGCTGATCGCCACAGGGGATGAGATCGTCCCTGCCGGGGCGTCCCCGCTCCCGACGGGCTTCATAAGGGACGCCAACACGTTCATAATTCAATCGGCCCTCAAAAGATACGGCATTGAGTCCACGTCATACGGCATAGCGCAGGACGCGTGGGACGCCCTCAAACCAGCCTCCGAGGCGGCACTGCGCGAGTGCGACGTCGTCCTGATCTCCGGCGGCTCGTCCGTCGGTGCGAAGGATCACGCTGCACGGCTCATAGACTGCTTATCTGACAGAGGGCTGCTGGCCCGCGGCCTCAACATGATCCCAGGCAAACCGACCATCATCGGCGGATCGAGGGATGCCAAGAAATTGATCGTGGGGCTTCCAGGGCACCCCCTCTCCTGCATGGCGGCAACCATCTTCGTGGCGCTGCCCCTTATAAATGCCATGTACGGCACCATAGGGGGTGTCGGAAAGTACTGCGCGCTCCCGCTCTCCGAGGACGTGTCGGGACACAGCGGCCCGGATGAATTCATCCCTGCCAAAGTCGGGCTGGACGGCGTGCGCCCGCTCGCGGCGAAATCAGGGTACGTGTCCGCTATGAGGGATGCCGACGGATTCATAAGGCTGCGCCCGGACACGGAGACCAAGAGAAAGGGAGAGATGGCGGAAGTATGGCTGTGGTGAGGCCGCTCGGATACCCTGAACACTGCTCGCTCGACGAGGCGCTCAAAATACTGCTGGACGAATTCACCGCCGCCCCAAAAAGACAGAGGCTGCGCGCGAGAGACGCCCTCGGCTTCACGCTTTGCGATGACGTTTACTCCAGGAGGAACGTCCCCCATTACGCAGCCTCGGCCGTAGACGGCTACGCTGTCCAGTCGGGCGCTACTCCGGGAGCCACGGCTGCCACGCCTGTCTGCCTGGGACAAGGGGATTTTTCATGGGTCAACACGGGAATGCCCATAGGCGGCTATGATTCCGTCATCATGGTTGAGGACACGTCTATGGTACCCGCTGCCGCAGACGGCGGCACAGAAGCCCGGCGGCTGAAAATTTTTCGCAGCCTCACGCAGGGCGAGAACGTCAGGGCAGTCGGCGAGGACGTCATGAACGGGCAGTTGATCGCCTGCAGGGGCGACAGCGTGACAAGCGCCCTCGTCTCTCTCATGCTGTGCGCCGGGGTGGAGGAGGTCAGCGTCCGCGCGCGTCCCCGGACGCTGTTCATGCCTACGGGTGACGAGATAGTCTCGGGGGACGAGTGGCTGTCGGACGGTGACATGCCCCCTGGCCTGGTGGTCGACAGCAACTCGCTTTACGCAAAATCCGCGTTCGCCTCGTGGGGCTACGGGCTGGACGTGTCCCCCATCCTGCCGGACGATCCCGACGCCATCAAGGAGGCGGTGCGCCGCGCCGCGCGCGAATACGACCTCGTGCTGGTGAGCGCCGGGTCAGCAAAGGGCAGCAGGGATCACTCCGCCGACATACTCTCCGGCCTGGGGCGCATGTTGTTCAGGTATGTGCGCATGAAGCCCGGCCGCCCCGTGATGGCGGCTGACATAGGCGGTACGCCGGTCATAGTCTCCCCCGGCTTCCCGATGTCCTGCGCGGTCACGCTCTGGTCAATCGTCTACCCGATCTTGAAGCGGCTCTCCGGCGAAGCCATAACCACAGGCTATGTCTGGGAGGCGATAGCCTCGGCTGAGACCGTCGCGGCCTCGCTCATGATCCACCACTCGTCGCCGCAGGGGGTGACGGAGTGGCTGAGGGTGAAGTGCGCGCACGTGGACGGAAAAATGCTCTGCTGGCCCCTGACCGCCGGCGCGAGCGTCCTGTGGGCGCTGGCGGAGGCCGACGGGATAGCGAAACTCCCCGAGGAAACCCTCGAATGCCCCAGGGGGACGGGCGTCTCCGTACACATGACGAAGCGCGTGGATTTTTCGAGGAGGCTTCTCTTCCAGGGATCGGACGACCCGGCGGTCGGGCTGCTGATCCCGATAATGCGGGAGATGGGGTTCGACCTCGCCATAAGGGCGGTAGGGAGCATGGGCGGCCTCGCTGCTCTCGGACGGGGGGAGGCGCATCTTGCCGCAGCGCACCTCCTGGATCCGGCGGACGGCACTTACAACACCGGCTACATCGCGCGGTTCTCGGAAGGCCGCGGCTGGCGGCGGTTGCTCATATTCCACCGCGAGCAGGGAATAATCACAGCGCCAGGCAACCCGAAGGGCATACGGGGGTTCGAAAGCCTGGCCTCCGGCGAAGCGGTGTTTGAAAACCGGCAGCCGGGCGCAGGGACAAGGGTGCTGCTGGACTACATGCTCAAGGAAAACGGTTTGAGCGCCGCGAGCGTCCGCGGGTATGACCGGATATCGATTACCCACCTAGAGGCAGCGAACAAGGTCGCGTCAGGCGTGGCGGACGCCACTCTGGGCATCGCCTCGGCCGCTGCGGCGCTCGGGCTGCACTTCATTCCTATAGCGCGGGAGCCTTATGAATTGGTGTTCTCCGAGGGTTTCCTCGCCCACCTGGCGTCGGGCGCGCTGATCAGCGCCATAGGGAGCAGAGAATGGAGGCGCGCCGTGACCGGCATGGGAGGCTACGCCCTGCCGCCGGTTTCAATTTATCCCCTTTGATGCTATCATACGCAGATGCAATTGACATGCAACGGCGTTAACTGAGAGCAACAACGCCTCGCATTGACAAGAGGTCTTTCAGGGATGGCATCTTTTCGATGAACATGCGTCATTTTCCGAAATTTCCGCTGATTTACGCCATATTCATCGCGCTGATGGCGGCGGCGGCGCTATCTGCCACAGTGGGGCGGTACTACATGCCGCTCGGTGACATGTCCGCAGTCGTTTGGGCACGTATCAGCGGGCATCCCGTCGACGCTTCGCTTGCCCAGGCTGACGTGGTGCTCTTTACACTGCGGATCCCGCGCATCGCGCTCGCCGTTTTGGTCGGAGCGGCTCTGGCCCTGTCCGGCGCGGCGTACCAGAGCATGTTTCAAAATCCAATAGTTTCGCCGGATGTCCTCGGAGTGACGCACGCGGCCGGCGTCGGCGCCGCTGCGGCAATTTTGCTCGATCTGCCGTCACTGGGAGTCCATCTCCTCTCGTTCGCGTTTGGAATCTGCGCCGTCACGCTTGTCCTCCTCATCGCCGGCCTTATCGGGCGGGGCTCGGGCAGGGTATCAGTCGCTGTCCTGGTGCTTACGGGGATGGTGATCACTTTTTTCTTTCAGTCGCTGACCTCGCTGGCAAAATACGTGGCGGATTCCGAGAACAAGCTGCCTGAGATCACTTTTTGGCTGATGGGGAGTTTCGCGCGGGCAAACAGCTATCGGAACGTCATCATCATGCTGATCGTAACGGCATTGGGCGCGACGCCGCTCTTCTTGCTCCGCTGGCAGATCAACGCGATGTCGTTCGGAGACGAAGAGGCCAGGTCGATCGGCGTAAACGTGAGGCACACCCGCGTGCTGGTCATCATATGCTCGACGCTGCTGACAGCCTCCTCCGTCTCGCTCTGCGGCTCTATCTCCTGGGTAGGGCTGGTGGTGCCGCACATAGTCAGGCTAGCTGCCGGCCCGAACAACGACGCGCTCTTTCCTGCTTCGATGCTCGCCGGAGGACTCTTTTTGCTCATAGTCGACGATTTTTCGAGGGTCATAGTGCCAGGTGAGCTGCCAATAAGCATACTGACCTCGATGATCGGAGCGCCGCTTTTCATATACATGCTCTTCCGAGGGCGGAGGGAATGGATTTGATCGTCGGGCTCGAAAACCTCTCCTGCGGGTATGGGGGCAGAACCGTAGTTGCCAGCGTTAGCGCGGAGGTCGCCTCTGGCGAGATATTCTGTCTGCTGGGACCGAACGGAATAGGAAAGACGACGCTCTTCAAGACTGTCTTAGGCCTGATTCCGCCCATTGGCGGGCGCGTCTTCATAGGAGGGAGGAACGCCGCCGAAATGTCTCCGAAAGAGATTGCCCGCGTGATCGGGTATGTGCCGCAGTCCCGCCCCCCTCCTTTCGCCTTTAAGGTGAGCGACGTAATCGTCATGGGGCGTATCTCGCGTATCGGCGCCTGGAGCGCTCCGGGGCGGACTGACCATGCAGCCGCGGACAGCGTAATGACGCGGCTCGGGATCGATAGCTTGAGAGACAAGCTGTATACGGAGCTGAGCGGAGGGGAGCGCCAGATGGTACTCTTCGCGCGGGCCCTCGTCTGTGAGCCGTCTTTCCTCATGATGGACGAGCCTACGTCCAACCTAGATTTCGGGAACCAGGCTGTAGTGCTCTCCAACATCCGGAGTTTTGCGGATGGAGGGATGGGCGTCATCATGACGTCTCATTTTCCAGAACACGCGTTTCTCTGCGGCGCAAAGGTCGCCCTTATGGGTCCGGAAGGCGGTTTTCAGGTCGGAGATGCCACCGAGGTCATCACGGAAAAAAACATGAGCGCGGCCTACGAATCGCCAGTCGCGGTCGCCAGGGTACCGTACAGGGGTATTGATTTGCACTGCTGCCAGCCTATCTTAAAAAGGAGCGATGAATGATGAGGAAAAAGCACTTAGCCGTTTTTATCGCCATTGCAGCCATCTGTTTTGCGGCACTGCCGTCTTGGGCGGCCAGCACGCGATTTGTCAAGGACAGCGATGGCAGTCTGGTCGAAATCCCCGCCGAAGTGACGAAGGCAGCGCCCCTGATCGGGGCTTTCGCGCAGATGACGGAGATGCTGACCGCAGGTTCGGGGAAAATTTCGGCAGCCGCGACGAACAACATCAGCGACTATTTCAAGAAAGTCTTCCCGGACTACGTGAAAAGCAATCCGGACAACTACAATTCGAGCGCCATCGAGGATTTGATAGCTTCAGGGACGCAGGTGGTCTACGGGCCTGACAGCTTTTTCTCCGACGACCAGAAACGCCAGCTCTCCTCGGCGAACATCGCCTACGTCGCCATCAACAACATCCAGAATGTGGACGGCATGTGCGAATCGTTCGGCATCATAGGCTCGATACTCGGCGCCGAAGAGCAGAAACGGGCAGCGGATTTCGTGAGTTACTACCGGGGCAACATCGATCTGGCGAAGCGCAGGACTGACGGCGTTGAAGACAAGCTCAGGTTCCTGTCCGTCTTTTATTCGGCGGACACCTACAATACCATAAACGGCAGTGACATTTGCAACGAATATATAGAAGCCGCAGGCGGCGTGAACGTGGCAAAGGAATACATGCCGAAAACCGGCGGGAACTCCCTCATAGTGGACGTGGAGCAGATCGTGGCCTGGAATCCGCAGTTCATCATGACCAGCAACCAGTCGGGCAGGGCAAGGATACTGACGGATCCGGCTCTGGCACAGGTTGACGCGGTGAAAAACCGCAGGGTTCACGTGACCCCTTACGGAGTATACCTGTGGTCTGTCCGCAGCGGAGAAGGCTCGATGCTTCCGCTCTGGCTGGGAAAGGCCATGTATCCGGATCTTTTTCCTGACATCGACATGAAGGCCGTAGTGAAGAATTTCTTCAACAAATATTATAATTACGATATCGCGCCGGAGGAAATAGACAAAGTCCTGGCGGGTGACGCCAATACCGGCATGACCCGCTGACGCGAATTTCGGGTTGTCTCCCTGACCGTCAGAAGACACGCGCGCGTCTTTTGACGGTCAGGGATTTTCAAATATGGCTATACACCAGCCGGGAAGTAAAGCATACGGGCCAGCCATCGGCTTTTACCGCCAGTTGGAGTCAAAGAATTTCGCGGACGGCGGCCTCTATGCGATCCTCGCCCGGCAGGACCGTCCTCTCCAGGAGCGGGTTGAACGGGATAGGGCTATACAGCGCCCCTACCCTTTTGATTGGCGCTTCGAGGCAGTAAAACGCGTCGCTGCCCGCTATCGTCGCGGCGATTTCCCCGCCAAAGCCGCCGAACTTCACGGCTTCGTGGACGATGACGGCCTTTTTCGTCTTCTTGACGGAGCCGATTATCGCGTCTGTGTCGAGGGGCGAGAGGGTACGGAGATCCAAGACCTCTACGCTCCTGCCCTCCGCCGCGAGCCGGCCGGCGACCGCGAGCGACATCTGTACCGTCCTGCCGTAAGTGATGATCGACAGATCCTTCCCCTCACGCTTCACATCGGCCGACCCCAGAGGGATCGTGTAGCCCTCCTCCGGAACCACCCCCTTTGTGCAGTAGAGCAGCTTCTGTTCGAGAAAGATGACGCAGTTGTCGTCCCTCACCGCGCTCTTCAGTAAACCCTTCGCGTCGTACGGCGTTGACGGCACGACCACTTTCAGGCCGGGGACGTGGCAGTACATCTGCTCCAGCGACTGCGAGTGCTGCGCGGCCGCGCCCGTCCCTCCCCCTGACGGAGTGCGTATCACCATCGGCACCTTCGCCTGCCCGCCGAACATATAGCGCGTCTTGGCGGCCTGGTTGATGATCTGGTCGTAGCAGACGGCCATGAAGTCGGAGAACATGAGTTCCACTATCGGGCGCATCCCGGTTATTGCGGAACCTATGCCGGCGCCCACGAAAGCGGCCTCTGAGATGGGCGTGTCTATGACCCGGTCAGGGCCGAACTCCTCCAGCATCCCTGCGGATATGCCGAACGCCCCGCAGTGGACGCCGATGTCCTCGCCCATGAAATATACGTCCCGATCGAGGCGCATCTCCTCGCACATGGCCTCCCTTACGGCTTCAGCGTATGTTATCTCCCTCTCTGGCACGGTCACGCCCCCCTATTACGCGTACACATCGTCGATGGCGCCCGCCGTTGACGGGTCAGGGGCGGCGAAGGCGAGACGCACGGCGGTTTCGATCGCGTCCTTTGAATACCTGTCGATGCCATCTATCTCCTCCCGGGCGAAAAGGCCCCGCTCCAGCAAAAAATTCGAAAAGCGGGCGACAGGGTTGACGGCCTCCCATTGCGCGATTTCCTCCTGGGAGCGATACAGGTTCCTGTCGCTCTTCGAGTGGCCGGACGTGCGGTAGGTGTGTTCCACCAAGAGGCACGGGCCTTCCCGCAATACGTATTCCCTGGCCTCCTTCGTCGTCTCATAGACGGCCAGCACGTCGTTGCCGTCGCACTCGAAGGATTTCATCCCGTACCCTATGGCGCGTTTCGTCAAATCCGTCTCCTTCATCGCACCGGAGATGTGCATGGACACGCCGTACTGGTTGTTCACGAGGCAGAACAGGACGGGCAGGCCCCGGACCGCCGCAAAGTTCATCGACTCGTGTACCGCGCCCTGGTTGGCCGCGCCGTCGCCGAAGAAGGCCGCGCAGACGCGGTCCTTTATGCCCCTGAGTTTAATGGTCAGCGCAGCCCCGCAGGCTATAGGGGCGTTTGCGCCGACGATGCCGTTGGCGTCCAGTATGCCTTTGTCTAAATCCGCTATGTGCATGGAACCGCCGCGCCCGCAGCAGACGCCGGACTGCTTCCCCAGGATTTCAGCCATCATGGCGTTCACGCAGCAGCCCTTGCCTATGGCCGGGCCGTGGCCGCGGTGCGTCACGAGTATATAGTCGTCCGGCGCGAGAGCCATCGCCGTACCGACGCCCGCAGCCTCCTCGCCGATCCCAAGGTGGATCGTCCCGTGCAACAGCCCTTTGCAGTAAAGCTCGAATACTTTCTCCTCGAATTTGCGGGCGACCGTCATCTTTTCCAGCATCTCCCGCAGCAGCTCTCTGTCATCCGACAGCGACTCGTCCATGCAAGCGCAACTGAGTCTATTTACGACACATTCCAATAACCGTACCTCCCCGCCGCGACTTCTGGCGCTAATTTTAGCAGACATTAGGGAGAGGTCGATTGGATATTTACGCTATAATTGCTCCGAGCCAGGCAATTATTGGAAATATGCGCTTTTACGCTGCGCATTGAGCCACTGTCATCTATAACGGAAGGAGCGACGGAAAATGAGATTTATCGAACTTGCGTCGGAACGGTTGCGTTACCGCAAATTCAAAAATGATGACTTCGCGGTAGTCTTCGACTGGCTCAGTAATTCTGAAAATATGAAGTACCGGCGCGGCGAACCGAGAAATGAAGCCGACGTCCGTGGTTATCTGAACTGGGCAATAGCCAATGCGGACGCGGAAGAGTGTAAAAATTTTGAGTTTGCTGTCGTACTGAAAACAGACAATTCTTTAATCGGCGCGGCGACGCTCATGAATTTGCCCGACGACCCTGAGATTGGCTGGACGCTTCACCGTAATTACTGGCGTCACGGGTACGGAACTGAGATTGGCAGAACTATGCTGCGGCTTGGTTTTGACACGCTTGCCCTCCGCCGGATCATTGCGGGGTGCAACGCTCTAAACCGCGGCTCGTACAGAATCATGGAACTAATCGGCATGCGCCGTGAAGCGCGTTTTATCAAAGCGCAGCGTGGCGGGAGCGCCCTCGGTAACAAGTGGTGCGACAGGCTTCAATATGCCATTTTGCAAGAAGAATGGAAAACGGCAGAAGACGCCAAGTGAGCGGCCAGGCACTGTCCATCGGGGCCGTTTGTGGAACCGTTGAAAAAGTGCGGTACGTTTTTACAGGGTTGACGGAGACCGGAAGAAAAAGAGCCACAAACCAGGCATCGCCGGTAAAGTCATGGCAGCAGCGCAAGCCCGGGACATGGCGGACGATTTCATGCCGCGTCTCAAGAGAGGGGGGGGAATTAATGAAGCCGGCAGATACGGAGATATATGTCGAACTGGAGAAAACCACCGCACGGCTGGACGCCGCATGGAATACGTGCGAAGCTGCCGATTTTTCGAATTTTTGGGTTGAAAACGGAACAAATATAACGCCAATGGGCGAGGTAATGGAGGGAC
>JAISFV010000093.1 GCA_031263445.1 Synergistaceae bacterium
GCGGCTTCCGGGGAGACGTCGCTCACGACCCTGATCTCATCGTCTGGCAGCGCACGGAACTTGCCGGTCTTGCGGATCGAGTCGAGCGCGTCTATTATCTCCTGCTGGACGGGAGGGGAGAGGGTGCCGAGCGTCTTTATCTCGTTATGGAATTTGCCCGGCTTGAGCCTGAATTTCGCTCGGATCATCTTCTGGGCGCACCTGCGCGCCATCGTGACGCACGCCCCGGCGCTTACGGGCAGAAGCCTGCACGCCTCGTCATAATCCTTGTAAATGGCCTCCGGCACCTCTGCGGCCCTGAGCTCCGGCTTCCCCCCGAAGGACGGGAGCAGACGGCCCCTGAAATACGTCCCGGGGAGGTCATACCTTATCTCCTGGCGCTCCGATTCCGTCTTCCCCCGGAGCGCGGCCGGGAAAGCGCCGGCATCCACGAAGACCTCCGCTTTCCCGCAGTCCATGTGGGGGCAGACGAGTATGACCGCGTGGACGGCCACGTTCGCGTCCGGGTGCGCCAGGACGTGTGCGAACAGGTTGCGGCCGGGTTCGGTTTTATACGTAAATCCGCAGTAAGGACACTTGTACTTGCTTTCGATCTTCACCGGGCGCCAGCTCCTGACAATCAATCGGCCTTTCCTAAATCCTTAAGGTATCTTCGGCGGTCATACTCAAAATCTATAGGGCAGGAACGGCTCGAACCGGTAATCTGTCACCAGCCAGCAGCCATTGCCGTCCTTCGTCAGGATAGCCGTCACGTCTGCTGTCTGCTTGCGCGACGGCGTAAGCAGGCTCATGCCGACGTGAACCTCTGTGCCGTCGCGGCCCGTGACCAGATCCTCGCCCTCGTAACCGGCGCGGACGCAGGAAAGATTCCGCATCGACGGGATGGGACGGCCGTTGGGCTGGTAGATGCCGTCCTCTGTCAGGGCTTCGACCGCATGGGAGAGGTTCAGCCTCTCATCCCTGTCCGGGCCGGTCGACGTTATCCGCACAAACCCGTCCTGTTCCAGCGTCCCCTTGACCCTGACGTTGAATTTCTCAGGGAACGAGCGGTTAATGCGCAGCGTCTCCGAAAGTTTAAGAGCGCCCTCGTCGAATCTGTAAACATACGCTTCGGTGTTGTTGCCGCTCCTCATGACGCGCACCATAAAATCCGCGCCGTCCAGGATATCGCGCAAATCAGGACCTGGCTGTAAAACCTGCGGGGCCGTACCGTTGCCTAGCTTGACGCGTTGCAACAGCTCCAGTTTTGCGCCCTCATCGCGGACAAGCAGGAGCTGGATGTCCCGCAGGGCGTTTAAAACGCCCTGCCCAGCGCGCTCAGAAACCCTGGCGCAGACGATCATCAGGCGCGGGTCGCCAGGTTTTCCGCCGAACGGCTCCCACACGAGATACGGGTTGCCTATCGGCTTGTACCGCTCGCCCTCCAGCCTGGCGTAGCTGGCCTTAAAGACCGACTCGGGAGCGAAGTCGAAGGACAGCTCGTCAAGCCCGAGCCCCGCCGCCGCGCCGGCCGCTTGGGAAGGGACGCAGGCGGTCAGCGCGAGCGAGACGAAAAGCGCCCACGCGAAAACGTGGACGCAACGCATAAGAAAAGCCTTCAGTGAGTGTGCGTTCTTCAAAACGACGAAAATCCCATATCTTCGTCAAAATGCTGGCGGTTGCCGAGGATCTGGAGGTTTTTCCTGAGCTGGATCTTCGGCATCGGGACCACGACCAGGCCGGATTCCTTGTCCAGGAAATACCTTTCGGCATCGTTGTCGGAGTTGTACCCTATGACCGTGTTCGGCGGAATGACGTTATGCGAGTCCACGATCACGCGCCGGAGCTTGCAGTTCTCCCCGATGACGACCCCCTGGCCTATTATGCTCTCCTCCATTACCGTCCCGGCGTTTATTATGCAGTGGCGGGACAAAACGCAGCGATGTACCACCGCCCCAAGGACCTGGCTCGCCTCGGCGCGGAGGCACCCCTCCACCGAAGAACTCATGCCCCTCGCGGGGTACGTGAACCCGGGAGGGTCTGAGAAGGAGACGGTGCGGATCGGCCAATGCGAGTTGTAGAGCGTGAGGGCCGAATACTGCTGCAAAAGATCCATATGACCCTCCCAGTACGCCTTGAGCGTCCCAACGTCCTTCCAGTACGGCTTGTCGTTCCCTGGCAGCACGTTCGTGGAAAAATCGTAAGCCACGACCTTGCACTCCTTATATATCTTGGGGAGGATATCCTTGCCGAAGTCGTGGCTGCTGTTCTCGTCCGCGCTGTCGGTGAGTATGGCCTCCTCCAGCATCTCCCTGGAAAAGATGTAATTGCCCATGGATACGAAGCTATAGCCCGGGTTCGCCTTGATCTCGGGCGGATTCTTCGGCTTTTCGACAAACCCGTCCACCACGCCGTTTTCATCCGCCGAAATACAGCCGAACTGGTGCGCCTCGGCCCTCGGTACCCTGTTCGCGGCCACCGTTATGTCGGCCTTGTTGTCGATGTGGAAGGCCAGCATCTGTTCTATGTCCATCTTATAAATATGGTCGGCGGCGAAGATGCAGACGTAGTCAGCGTTAAACATAGTGAGGAGGTGCAAGTTCTGGTAGATCGCGTCAGCCGTGCCCTCATACCATCTCTCGTCGTTCCACATCTGCGCCGGCGCGACGTTTACGAAGTAATTCCTGCCCCTGAGCGCCGCCCCGAACTGCCATCCCTGCGTGATGTGCTCCTGGAGAGACTGGCTCTTGAACTGAGTCAGGCAGTAAATTGAATAAATCCCGCTGTTGACTAGGTTTGAAAGGGCAAAGTCAATTATGCGATACTTGGCGGCAAACGGAACCGCCGGTTTAGCCCGATACTTCGTAAGAGGCATAAGGCGCTCGCCTTTGCCGCCAGCCAAGACTATGGCTAGTACTCGACCGTATCTGCCATAAATCATAGAAAGACACCCCTCTTTTATTTATTCGTTGGTTTGAACCCCCTAACCGTATTGTAACAGGACTTTTTAAATTTTATGTCAGTAAATTTCCGCTTATGAGGTTGTCGTACAGTTTAATATACGCCGCCGTCGATGCGGCCCACGAAAAATCCGAGGTCATGGCGTTGCGCGTCACGACGGCCCACCTGTCCTTGTCATCGAACGCGTCTATCGCGCGGTACGCGGCCTGCGCGAGCTCCTCGGCAGTGTAGTCGCTGAAGATGAAGCCCGTGCCGTCAGGCGAGCCGTCGAAATCGATCACCGAGTCGGAGAGGCCTCCCGTGTTCCGCACCACAGGGATCGTCCCGTAAGCCATGGCGATCATCTGTGAGAGGCCGCAGGGCTCGAAGAGCGACGGCATCAGGAGGATGTCCGCGCCGGCGTAGGCCAGGTGCGCTATGTCCTCCCCGAAGCCGATGAAACACCAGAAATTTTCCGGGTACAGCGCCGCCAGCTCCCGCGCCCAGTCCTCGTACTGGGACAGGCCGGAGCCGATCACCACGGCGCGGCAGCTTTCGCCTAGCATCCTTTCGAGCGCCGTGAAGAGGATGTCCACCCCCTTCTGCTGCACGAGCCGCCCGACGAAGAGGGCTATCGGACGCCCGTCATCCGCCCAGCCGCAGCGCTCCAACAGGCGCTCCCTGCACAGCGCCTTGCCGGACATGTCGTCTGCGCCGTACTTGGCCGGCAGTTCGTCGTCGATGTCGGGACGCCAGATATCGTAGTCGATGCCGTTCAGGATACCGGTGAGCTTGCCGCGAAGGGAGCTGAACAGGCCGTGCAGGCCGAAACCGCCATCGGGCGTCTGGATATCCCAGGAGTAGCGCGGGCTCACCGTGGTGATGGCGTCAGCGGTGATGATCCCGCCTTTCAATATATTCGCCTGCCCGTAAAACTCCATAGTGTCCATCGAGAAAGCCTCGCTCGTGAGGCCCCACGCCGACAGCACGGACTGTTCTATCACGCCTTGGTAGGAGAGGTTGTGCACCGTGAGCACCACGTCATAGTCCGGCCTCATCGCGCTGTAGTGCCTGTGCCACCGCAACGCGATGGGCAGGATGGACGTGAACCAGTCGTGGACGTGCATGATATCCGGCTTCCATCCCGTGGCGCCAGGCAGTTCCAACCCGGCCATGGAGAGGAACGCGAACGGCATGACGGTCTCCAGGTTGAGCGCCATAGGATATATCCTGGGGTTGCTGTAAAGCTCAGGCTGTTCGAGCAGGTAGACCACGAGGCCCCCTACGTCAGCCTGTAGCACCGAGGCAGAATAGACCCTCCAGTCGATGGCGACGTAAACCTTGTCGGGCAGCCTCGTAACGGGGTACCCATGTTTTGCGGCGCTCTCCAGCACACCAGGGAAGGCCGGCATGAGTACCCTCGCGTCCACGCCCACCGCCCTCATCGCCTTCGGGAGGGATCCCATGACATCCCCGAGCCCCCCCTCCTTCGCGAACGGAGCCATTTCGGTCGTTATGTGCAGAACCTTGCGCGCACTCGGCAACTCGCCCATGGGACACCTGCTAGTGGGCACGGAAAATCGTGCCGTAAGCCTTCTCGCAGTACTCCTTGACGACCCTGTGCGTGTTGAAATAGCTCGCGTTCAGGGCAATCGTGTTCTTCATCATGTAGATCCACTTGCGCCTGTCGCTGTAGTACGTCGGGATGACCTTCTCCTCCAGCTTGTTGTAGAGATCCTGCGCGTCCTGCATCTCGTCGTATTCGATCAGGTCGGCCTCGTGCGGGGCCGGGCCTATCGACCAGCCCGTCACGTCCTCTATCCAGCCCTCGATCCACCACCCGTCCAGCACCGAGAAGTTCATGACGCCGTTGTGGACGCACTTCATGCCGCTCGTCCCGGATGCCTCCCTCGGGCGGATCGGCGTGTTGAGCCACACGTCCACGCCTGCGGTCAGGACCTGCGCCAGCTCCATGTTGTAGTTCTCGAGGAACACTATCGGTATCGCGGCGCCAATCTCCTTGGCGAGGTCGAATATGCGCTTTATTATCTCCTTGGCCGGCTTGTCGTGCGGATGCGCCTTGCCCGCGAAGATGAACTGGACCTGGCCGGAGCAGACGTCGAGGAGCCTCCTCACGTCGCTGAACAGGAGGTCTGCGCGCTTGTACGTCGCCGCCCTCCTCGCAAAGCCAATGGTCAGAACGTCCGCGTCAAACTCCTCCCCTGTCTCCTCCAGCACCCTGGCGAAAAGGCGCATCTTCGCTGCCTGGTGAGCCTTCCAGATGTCCTCGTCCGGCAGTTGCAGCGCCTGGATCAACCTGCTGGGGTCGTTCCTCCAGGCGGGTATGTACTTGTCATAGAGCCGCGCGAAGCCAGGGCATGTCCAGGTCGTCGAGTGAACGCCGTTCGTCACGTAATCGACCTTCTCGGTGCCAAACATCTTGCGGCTTACCTCCGCGTGTTTTTTGGAGACGGCGTTCACGTAGCGGCTGAAATTGAGCCCCAGCTCCGTCATGGAGACGCCGCCGCCGCCGAGCATCCTGCGCAGCCTGTTGCTGTTGCTCTCCCCCACCACGGAGTTGATCAGGTCGTATGGGAAGTAGTCATGTCCGGCCGGGACAGGGGTATGGGTAGTGAAGATCACTTCGTCGCGCACCTTGTCGAAGTCCTCGTAGCCGAGCTCCCTGGTGAGCTCGAGCGAGATGAAACCGGCGTGCCCCTCGTTCAGGTGGAACGTCTTGATGTTGTTGTAACCCAAGTCGCGCAGTATCCGCAAACCCGCGACGCCGAGGATCATCTCCTGGCACAGCCTGTACCTGTTGTCCCCGCCGTACAGCTCCCAGGTCAGGCTGCGGTCGCCAGGGGAGTTGGCCTCGAGGTCTGTGTCGAGAAAATATATGGGGAGAGGGAAACCGGAGTGTCCGACGTAAACGTACCCCCATGCCCTCACCTGCACGGTGCGGCCCTCCAGCTCGACCGAGACCCTGTTGTCCAGTCTTGACATGAGCTTTTCCGGCTCCCACTCGACAGGGCGTTCGACCTGATCCCCTTCCTCGGTCAGCTCCTGCCGGAAGTACCCCTTCCGGTAAAGGAGGGTCACCGCCGCCAAGGGGACGCCGAGATCAGCGGCGCTTTTCAGGATATCCCCCGCTAGTATGCCAAGGCCGCCGGAGTACGTAGGGAGATCCTGCGAAATCCCTATTTCCATAGAAAAATACGCTATTTTTCTGAAAATAGCATTTCTTTCAAAGGTAGTCAACAGAGACTCGCTGATATTTTCCGCGTAATTCAAAACCGACATCTTCAAAAACCTCCTGCGTTTTTTGTAGAAAGGCAGATTTATAGTCAGGGCCTAAAGGGTGAAGATTTAAACCCTGCCAAACGCTCGCTTGGGCGAATTAATCAGCGCTCCTCTAACATTAATTTCGGCTATCGGCCCTTTCTAATGAAAAATCGACGGCGCGCGCAGGGATGGCAAACCCCAGCGCGGCAGCCAGGTGCAATACGGCCGGCGAGAGATCCGCCTCGCCACGGACGAGGATATCCCACATTGCGTTCTGAACCCTCCATCTGCCTATCTCTATCTTAAGCTCGCAGGCCTTTTTCCACACCGAGAGCAAGGACTCGAACGCGCCCTGGGCGTTAGCGCCCCTGGCGCTTATCAGCCTGTCATAAAAAGCCTCCTCCATCACAGGCGCCAAGACGGACAGTTCAGGGGTGACACCCATGCTGTGCGCCTCCTCCAGCAGCACGTCCATGCTGGATTCCGGTTTCAGCAGGTCGAGGATGTCCCCGACGTCGCTCGCGAGATCCCTCATCTTCTGCTCGTACACCAGGTTCGCGGCCGCCCTGAGAAACGGCGGAGACCCTACGCCCATCATATTGAGCTGCACCAAGAGCCGCCTGTTGTCGGTAAGGAGTTCTTCCGCGTACTCCACGTGATCAGCCTCAGCGTCCTTCGTGCGCTCGTAGGCTATACCGTCGCGGTCGTCCGCCGGCAGGTCCCGGAAGTACCACGGGCCCAGGTCGAACGCGCTTTCGATATACCGCGACGTGGAGAGCAGGTCGCCGGCGTAAAAATTGCTCCATATCTCCTTTTGCGACGGTAAGTCCTTGTCTGTGAGCCGGCAGACGTCGTCCAGCCCGCCCGTCGACAGAACCACGGATGAACCCTTCCAGCCCTCCATCGTCCTCGTGTCCGCAATGCTCATCCTGGCGACCGACAGCCCCATGTCGCCTGACGGGTACGCCCGCCCGCCGGATTTGATCCTGTACGAGTAATAGGATTTGTTCTTCGACATCAGGGCCGCCGCCGCCGCTATATCCTTGACGGAGCGTCTTTGCGGCATCACCGCCTTCACCATGACGTCATATCCGGTCGGGTAATCGGCTGTGTTGCCAGGCGCTTTTTTGAGGTCGTCCAAGAAATCCTTCTCCGCCGAAACGCCGCTCACGCTTGCCAGGCACTCCGAAGCCCTCAGCGCGTAAGCCATTATCTGGCGGGTCTCTATGCCTGAGATATCGTTGAAGAACCAGCCGCAGGAGGTGTACATGAACATCCTCATCCTCTGCATCTCTATCAGGGTCAGGGCGCGACGCGCGTCATCGTCCGACAGATCCCCGCAAAAATCCGCGAGGAAGCCGCGTTTCCTTGCCAAGACATCTTCTATAGAAGCATCATCAGGAAAATCCATCAGGTAAAGTTTCACGGCGGCGTCGCGGAGCAGCCACGGGCCGTCGCAGTAACGCTTCATCTCGCGCTCGTAAACTTCGTCGGCCCTGTCCCGCAGACGGTCGAGCGCGTCCCGTAGCGGCCCGCGCCATGCCTGGCGCCAGTTCGGTTCGCCGCCGGTGTGGCATCCGCAGTCGCTGCGCCAGCGTTCGAGGCCGTGCGCACACGACCAGGAAGTGTTCTCCTCTATCCTGCACTCCCAGCGGGCAGGGAAGTGCGACAGAAAAGCGGCCGCGTTGGTCACCACGGAGTCACGGGAGTCGCAGAGCCTTTGAATCGCCCTCGCCAGCGCCATGTCACCGTAGCGGTGGTGGTGTCCGTAGGTCTCGCCGTCCGTCGCTATCGTAAGGAGCCGCGGCTCGCCGTCCCGCGGCAGCCGCCCCAAAAGCGCGTCGGCGAAGAAATCCCCGTTGTCCAAGAGCCCGCCGAACGCGATGTCGTGGGCTATGCTCCCGTAATAAAATATCAGGCTGATCTTCCGCCCGGACGGAAGCCGCATAAAGTACGGCCTCGTGACGTCTAGCCCGTTCCCTCCTGGCGTGGGCGCCCATTCCCCGCCCGGGGCGCGAACAGCCGCGCACTGGTGGGGCGCCAGGATCGTGAACCCGATACCCAGAGAAGCCAGGGCTTCGAGAGTCCTCGTGTCCACAGCCGTCTCAGGCAGCCACATCCCTTTAGGGACCCGCCCGAACCTGTGAGCGAAGTCCTCGATCCCCCAGGCGGCCTGCGTCCTTATGTCGCGCTCGGAGGCGAGCGGCATTATCATGTGGTTATACGCCTGGGCTATAGCCCCGCCGTCGCCGAACGCCTCCGTGGCGTCCCTGTCCGCCTCCGCTATGAACCGCGAGAGTTCAGGATCCCTCTTCTCTATCCAGGAATGGAGCGTAGGCCCGACGTTAAAGCTCAGATACCTGTAGTTGTTCGCGATATAGACGATCTGGTTGCCGGAGTCAAGAAGGCGAGCGGCCCTGTTGGGCTTGTAGCACTGCTCGTACACGCATTCGTTCCAGTCGTGGTACATGACGGCGCTCGGATCCTTCATTACCCAGTCAAGCCACGGGTCTTCCCTCGGTGGCTGATAAAAGTGGGCATGAATACAAATTCCATGTTTGAGTTGCAAGCGCCTTCACCTCCGTGACTGTATTCTTTGATTATACAGCAATTATGTTTTTATCGTAGTGAATTTAAAAATGATTGACTGCTGCCGTCTCCCGAATGGCATGACAAACGCGGCCCCCAGATGGTATGCTTGGCTGAGTTTACGGCTCAACCAGGACTTACACCCCAGCCATAGCCAACTCAGAATGAGCTTCTCTCTTGTCCTGCGGGGATCTTGATTTTTGGAATATCTCATCTTGAAGCAGGCGCCGGATCGGCACGATCCGCTGTCAGGGATTTTTGACTTTCAGGCCTTCGTTTATCCAAGTAGCGAAGAGTTCGTCCAGCGTCGCGATGTTGATCGGCTTCGAAAGATAATCGCTGAAACCGTTCTCCAGAAACATCTCCCTCATTCCGGAAATAGCGTTTGCGGTAAGCGCGATAATTGGGATGGCTTTCCCTCCCTCCAGCCCCCGAATCGCAGCCGTAGCTTCCATCCCGTCCATGCCGGGCATCATGTGATCCATGAAGATGAGGTCGTATGAATTCTGCTTTGCCATGACAATGGCTTCCTCCCCTGACAGGCAGGTGTCGAAATGTACCTTGTACGGCTGCAAGAGGGTCTTAAGTATTTTCAGGTTGACCTTGGAATCGTCCACCGCGAGAACGTTAGCCTTCGGTGCGGTGTATCCGATATTCCGTTTTTCGCGGTTCCGCCAGGCGGCTTCGCCTATGTCCGCGAACTGGCTGAAAGGGCGCTCGTCCAGAACAGTCTGCGGGATGACGGCAGTGAACACGCTGCCCTTCCCGTACACGCTGCGCACTGAGATCTCTCCGCCCATCATGTTACAGAGATTTCGGGAAATGACGAGGCCGAGGCCGGTTCCCTCGATGTGCTGATTCTTTTGATGATCGACCTGGCTGAAGCTGCCGAAAAGTTTTCCCATGTCTTCCTCTTTGATCCCGATCCCTGTATCGGCCACTTCGAAAGAGAGCAGTATTTTCCCGTTCTCCTGCCCCGAACCAGAAACAGTGAAGGTGACGGTACCTTCATCAGTGTACTTGGCCGCGTTGCTGAGCATGTTCAAGAGTATTTGCCTGACGCGGACTACGTCGCCGCGCAGCCTGCCTGGCAGACCGGAATCGATGTTCGTGACGAACGTGATCGGTTTTTCGGCGAACCTGGGCCTGATCATGTTTTCCACGTCCTTGATCAGCGAACGGAACATATAATCAGCATCCACGACATCCATCTTTCCAGCTTCGATTTTCGAAAAATCCAGGATGTCGTTGATGATGGAAAGCAGACCGATCCCGGCCTGCTTTATATTCCAGATCTCCTCCAGCGCGTCGGACGGGAGATCGCGCATGGACAGCATTTCCGAAAGGACGATGATCGCGTTCATGGGCGTGCGTATCTCGTGGCTCATCTTGGCCAAAAAAGTGCTCTTCGCGAGGGAGGCTTCCACGGCCAGCCGGGTCTGATCCTGCAACTCCTCGGTGCGCTGCCGGACCATTTCTTGCAGGATGAGTTCATTCTGCTGGTGACGGGCAAACTTTTTCTTCTGGCTGTACGTCTTCAGTAAGGCAAACGCAAGCATAGCGCTGAGGAGCGCGACGATGGCGACCGTCAGATGCAACATCCTCTGCCTTTCGCCGTAGTCACTCACGCGGATCCAGCGGCTCTGGATCTCGGCCTTTTCGGCAGGTGTGATCGCCGCGAATGCCTTGTTCAGGATGGAGCGCAGTTCCGGCCAGTCATTCCGCACGCCCATGTGCCAGCCGTTGTTGTTCTCCGAGTCGAAAGTGATGTAATGCAGGTTTGACAAGCCGAAATCCCTTATCGAGTACAAAACGGTGGGCAGATAGCCGAGCATGGCCGTCTCCCTCCCGTCCGCGACCGCCAAAAGGGCGTCCTGCTCCGACTTGTATATGCTGACGCCCGCCCCGAGCGTCTTGAAGGCAAAGTCAGCGTTAGACGTGTCCTGCTGCACCGCGATGGGTCGCCCTCGGACGTCAGCGGTGCTTTTGATGGGACTCTCCTCCTGTAGCACCAGAGCCAGCTTCAATTCATAATAAAGCTGCGAGAGCAGGAACTGTCTTTCCCGTTCCTCAGTCCAGCCCAAGGTCGGAAGCAGATCCATCTCATGCGCCAGCACTTTCTCCTGCGCCTCGGCATAGGAGACATCTTTTGCAGGCTCGAAGCGGAGTCCTGTTTTAGCGCTGACCAGCGCCAGATAATCCGGCGCGATGCCGACGTAATTTCCTTGATTGTCCAAAAATTCAAAGGGAGCGAACAACGGATCAACGCCCACGCTGATAACGGGATGAGCCTGGATGAAATCCTTTTCGGCTTCCGTCAGGGCCAAGACGGAATCTTGCGCAGACGCTCCCGCAAGAGCGACGGCCTGCAAGAATATGACGACTGAAATACAAAATAAAGCCTTTCTGTGCTTTTTGCCGTCTTCACGCGCCGTGCTGAGGCAACGCCGAAATACGCATGATCTCTCGGAAGATATTGGCAGATATTCCATAATGAACAAATCCCTTCCCTGAGATAGTTCCTTGACTGAGTTAAAAATGCAGGTTTTTTCCAGTGGCACTTCATGAAAACAGTAAAATTATATCACAGGGAGGGCACAGACAGGGGCATTTTTAAGCGGTCGAAGCGCATGTCAGATGCATGAGTATCCATGCTTTTTATGGAGTAATTATTAATATACCTTAAATACATCGAGCAACTTGCGTCAGACAAGGCGCATTGTAATATACGGCTCTGTCAAACGTCATGCGCGAGACCCGTGTCCCGTTGTTTCGGGGAGTTCATTCTGTGCCGCCGCAGTGACTTATGGGGAGATACTTTCGCAGTTGGCCGAGTACCTCGTCGAAATCCAGCGGCTTGCCTATATGGCCGTTCATGCCGGCAGTCAGGCATTTGTCTATGTCCTCGCGAAAGACGTTCGCGGTCATGGCGACTATTGGTATCCCCTCGGCTTCGGAGACGCCCAAGGCTCGTATCAGGCGGGTGGCTTCGTATCCGTCCATTTCCGGCATCTGGACGTCCATGAAGATCAAGTCGTAACTGCCTGGCGACTCTTTGAACATTTCCACCGCCTGGACGCCGTTTTCCGCACAGTCGATAGAGATCTCCGTCGGCGCCAGCAGTGTCAGCAAAATCTCGCGGTTGACCTCGATGTCCTCCGCCAAAAGGAGGCGGCGCCCCCTGAAACACCCGCTTTCGCCCTGGCGGCTCTTCGCCTCAGTCAACGCGCCTGGCGCCAGCGCTTCGTTGATGCAGTCCGCGATGGACGAGCAAAAGATGGGTTTCGGGAGAAACTTGTCCACGCCCGCGAGCGTAGCCTCGCTCTCTATGCTGCTCCAGTCGACCATCGACATCATGACGATAATTGACGGCCGCCCCTCTCCGATCTCCTTGATCCGCCGCGAGGATTCAATGCCGCCCATGCCGTGCATCTGCCAGTCGACGAAGTAGATATCGTACGGGCCATTCTGCCTTATCAGCGCGAGCGCCTCTTCCCCTCCGGGGGCCAGGTCGCAGGCTATGCCCAGGTGTTCCGCGATCTCGCCGAAACATTCCAAGACATCCGGCGAGTCGTCAACCGCGAGGACTCGCACGTTTTCCCATTTGACGCCGGGATTCAGGAGGATCCGGCGCTCTTCCTCGCCACGTCCGGCCTTTATGGTGAAGAAAAAGGAGGATCCCCTGCCAGGCTCGGACTCTACCCATATCCTGCCTCCCATAAGCTCCACGATGCGTTTAGATATGGCCAGGCCGAGCCCTGTGCCGCCAAACTTGCGGGACGTGTCGGCCTCGGCCTGTTCGAAGGATGTGAAGAGCCGTGCCTGCTGATCTTTCGAAATCCCTATGCCACTGTCCGTGACGGAGATTTGAATGGCGCAGAGGCCGTTTTCTTCATTTAACAGCACCGCGCCCAGGCTTATGGCGCCGCCCTCCGGCGTGAACTTCACGGCATTGCCCAGCAGATTCGTTATGACCTGGGCCAGCCGCTGATCGTCGGCGATCAGCGCTTTGGGGATGTCTCCGCCGACGTGGACGGTCAAACTCTGCTTCTTCTCGTTAACCTTGAAATTGACGATGTCGACGACCCGCTGGAGCATCTTTTCGAAATTGAAGCTCACCAGCGAAAGATCGAGTTTGTTCGCTTCTATTTTCGACATATCGAGGATATCGTTTATGACGGCGAGCAGATGAATGGACGCCTCTTCTATTTTTTTGATGCAGTAGTCTTTTTTCTCCGCGTCGCCGGATAATTTCGCTATAGTCGTCATGCCGATTATCGCGTTCATGGGGGTCCGCATCTCGTGGCTCATGTTCGACAGGAAATCGCTCTTGGCAATGCTGGCCGCCTCCGACAGCAGAGCCTTTTCCTTGTACACGGAAAACCCTAAAAAGCCGCTTGCGATCACGACTACGAGCGTCGCGGACATCAGGGCGACCAGGATGGCTATGCGGTTCCGGATCAGGACGATGCGCTCGTCCACGACGTCCACGCCTGCAATCGCGACCACCCGCCCGTCCCCGTCGAAAACAGGGGCAAATGCGGACAGGAGGTTGTCATAGCCTATGGAATAGTTCCCGAGCCCGGCCGTGGAGGCCACCCCCTCCTGGGCCATCCTGGGACTCTCCTCGGACGGGATGGGGGGCGTCGCTAGGTTGACGGTGTCCTCTGACAGGTCGTTGTCCACGATGAATTGCATATAGCCGCCGCCCACGTCGCGCAGGAAGTAGGCAAAGGCGATGTCCGACTCTTCGGCAAAATCAATGAGGCGTTGCTTGATCTCGCCGAAGAGCGGCTTCTGCATGTCGTCCGAGGTGACGAGCCCGTTAATCTCCTCTGCTGTCGCGACCTGCGCCGCCAGGCGGCTTAAGGCTATCATGCGCCCCTCGATGTTGTATTTGAGGAAATCGGCGGTCGACTTCATCATCATCCCTGTATATATGGCGATACCCAAAACAGACAGGGCTGACGCGAAAAACATGAAAACTATCAGGCGGCTGTGAATGTATTTTTTCATGGCGAACGCCTTACCTCGGCTTGAGTGTTTTAATGAGGCCAAATTCTGCGGCCTCCGTATGTAAACAGGCCATACAACACCCCTATAAGGATCACGCTCCGCATTCTGATCGGGGATCGTAAGTCTGGTTCGGCCTCTGACAACGAATCAGCCCTTCCCTGAATACGACCGGCGCTATTATACACCTTCATGCGGGACGGGAGGCTCTGACAAAAAAGATGGCGCGCCTGGCGCACATTTTCGTGGCCGGACAACGCCGGGAGATTATCAAAAGGCTATCGGTTTCATGGCGTCCTCACGTATTTTTAATACACACGAACAGCCTCGGCAGCTCCCGCTGCCGTTTAAACGGTCAGCCGATGATCTTTTTTACCGGCCCAGCCAGCGCCTTGCCCAGACGCTCATGCTGATCGGCGTCCAGATGTAAACCGTCGGCTGTCGAGCTCTTAGCGACGGGCCCGGCGTCAAAATATTCCACGCCGCACGCCTCCGCCACTATTTTATAGTGGACTCCGAGTTGTTTCGATTTCTCTTCGCTCCCGCCGAACATCAGCTTGAATATACCGTTCGAAACCAGGCCAAGCGGCGGCGGGCCGACCAGTATGACCTTCGGGATCCCGCCTGCGAAAGCCCCGGCCTGTCCGAGGGCTTTGCGCACGAGGATGGCAGCACCGTTCGCTATATCCTGGGCCGACACGGTGTAGCGTACTTTGAGGTCATTCGTCCCGACGAAAATTATTATCAGGTCGATGGGCGCTGCGGCGTCCATCGAAGGGATGATCTGATCCTTTCCGCAGCGGTACTCTTCTATCGGGTCGTCCCACACGGTCGTTCGGCCGTTGAGCCCGTCGACAAGAACCTTGTAGCCGTCGCCGAGCTCCTTTTGCAGCACGCCAGGCCAGCGCACGCCGTCATCCCATCTTTCGATCTGTTTTACGAGATCGTTGTTGGGGTTCCATCCCCAGGAGTTGGAATCGCCAAATACTAAAATAGTTTTCTTCATGATGATACCCTCCTCGCGAAGCCGTCTTCGGCTAACCAGGTGTCTTGAGTCTCTGGCTGGAACCGTTGTCCTGCCGCGGGGGCTTCCGGCAAATAACGAAAAGCCTGACAGCCTCCAGGCTCCCGCAACATTAAAACACTGCCAAGTAACTTTATCAGCGTTCCCCTTTTTGTCAATATGTCTGGTTACAAATATCGACGGCGTTATAGCCATTGAACGTATTGATTGCAGCAGTCAAACGCTCGGTTTTGCGTTTGAGACGATGTGTTGAAAATTCATGCTGATTATCATATCTAAAATAATTGGCTGCGAGTTGAACGTGACAGCCAGACAATATTCGAACCACCTCTCGCCCGCTGACACAATACGTCCTCCACGCAATTAGTTTTTTGTGCCGTCGCACCCTTTGTCCCTAAGCTATCCAGTTGGCAATACGTAACCCCTTGATGCGGGAAAAATGTTGTCCGTTGTCCGTGACCAGCGTAAGGTTGTTTTCTATGGCTGTCGCACCAATGAAAATATCCAAATCATCAATGATATTGCCTGATTTTCGCAATATAGCCTTGATCTCAGCGTAAATACCTGTGGCTTTAGGGGTAAGGTCAAGCAATCGAGTCCGTTCCGTAATAAATTTGATTCTGTTTATATTGTTTTCTATCTGGCTCGAATTGTATGCGCCAAATAGCAGTTCAGCCAATGTGATAATCGATATAGCCAGATCTTCCACGTCATATTGTTGAATATGCCTGATAACTTGGGGATGTTGCCTTAAAAAATAGATGCAAATACTCGTGTCAAGCAAATAATTCATAGATGAACATCTGTTTTGGTGACTCTCGCATTGCGGATGTCGGCAATGATAGTTTCGGTGTCGCGGTTATCTTCCCAGGGCCCTAAGTCATTGAAAACATCCATCAGGCTGCTCCCGCTGTTTCCCTTGTCCAGAAAAGTAATTTTTACCCGTGATTCTGCGACGGCACAAGCCGGAGAATCAAGAAAGATCTGCCCGTTTTTATACGTGCCATAAGCAACCTCTTGCATGAAGTACCCCTCCCTCCCCTGAATTTAACCATTCCCATGCGGAATTTGCAACGGAATTTTTTGCAGACGCTAGCCATTGAGCGCCTTACGGCACATATCTGACAGCGGGCACCCGTCGCAGGCGGGTTTTTTGCGGCAATGGCCTTTCGCGTTGATCACGATCAGGGCGTGAAAATTGTTGTAAATTTCGGCGTCTTTGGGCAGCCGGCGCTCGAAATACTCCTTGACGTTTTCGTACCCCGTCCCCGTGTCTATCGGCAGACGCGACGCCAGGCGCACGGTATACGCATCCACGACGAAAGACGCGAAGCCGAACGCATAGAGCAGTATCGAGTCGGCGGTTTCAGGCCCGATGCCCTTCACCGCCAGCAGTTCCGCGCGCGCCCGCGCGAGCGGCAGTTTCTGGACATCGCGGACGCTGTACCCATACAGCCCGAACCATGCGGTGACAGCCTTCAAGTACGCGGTTTTCTGGTTGAAGGATCCGGCGGGGCGGATGATTTCGGCGAGCGCACTAGACATGATGCCCGCCACCCGCTCCGGAGACACATCCCCGCCGAAGCGGGCGATGGCCTTTTCCACATTGTCCCATGCGGTGTTTTGGGTCAGCACCGCGCCCACGATCACCTCATACGGAGTTTTGGCCGGCCACCAGCGCGGCTCGCCGTAGCAAGCGAGGAGGGCGCGGTAGATTTCATCGAGCGTTGCCGCGTCCTCTGGCCACAATATCCGCCCACCCCCTGTCGATCAGCGTTCCGTCTGATTATACTTCATCATTGCAGATGCTAAAATAAACGCGGCGAGATTGCGTGTCTTCCGCAGCCGAGTTGATTCGGGGAGAAAACGATACTTTCGCCCGATCTGGATTGTCACGACTGACACGGCCTCGCGGAGGGATCTTGAAAGGAAGGCTGATCTTTGGTAAGCCAGGCGACGAAGCCGGAGAAAACGAGAATTTATATTTTCCTGCTGGCAGTGGCCGCTGACAGGGTTACGAAATACCTAGCCCTGTCCGGGGCGCTGGGCGAGCTGTACTTTAATCGTGGCGTCTCCTTCTCCCTTCTGGATGGGTACGCGTCCGTAGGGTTGGCCACGGCGCTCTCGGGGCTTGCCTTGCTGCTGTTCGCCTGTGTCAAAAGCGCCGCGCTCCGGGCCGCGCCGGGGCTGCCGCTCTTATGGGCCGGAGCGCTGTCGAACCTCGCGGACAGGCTGGTTTACGGCTATGTCATCGATTGGGTCCGCGTCATATTCTTCATAAACTTGGCGGACTTGTGGCTCTGCCTGGGCGGCATTCTCCTCATAAAGCATTGCTTTGCGCGTGCCCAGGGTAAATGACCGGCACACAGCGTTTGGCGCGGCTGGTACTGCGGCGCGCTGCTTCGCCCGCAATACTCAGCGTACCGCAACTTAGCCCTTTAGACGCTCAACCTAACGATAAATCAGCCATTCCGTTATTCATATTGAGTAAACTATGATTAAAAAAATCATTAAAAATGATTATTCTCATGACGCCCTTCTTCGTATAATAACGACAAGGTGACTGTCGCATGCGGCTGTCGCTGTAACGCGCAACGTGGGTCCGGCTTGCGGGGAGGAGAAGAAGCCGGAAAAATGAACTTTCGCGATGGCGATATGTGAGGAGAATGGAAAATGAGGAATAAAATCATCATTATCGGCGCCCTGGCCTTCGTTATCTCAATTATGGCGGCAATGGAAGGCTTCGCAGCGCCGTCAGTGAAGCGCTCTGACTATTTCATCACAGTCCTCACAGGCCCGTCGAGCGGGATATATTTCCCGATAGGCGGCGCGTTTTCGACCTTTATCGGCAGCCTTGGCTACAGGACGTCGGCCACGGCGACGGGGGCGACGGCTGAGAACATCAATGCGCTCCTCACAGGGCAGGGCGAGATGGCGATAGCTATGGCGGACTCGGTGATCCAGGCCGTCGAGTCATTCGGCGCGTATGAGGGAAAGCCGCCGGCAAAGGATCTGCGGGCGATGATGGGCTTGTGGCCAAATTTCTGTCAGATCGTCACCACTGAGGCCTCGGGCATCAAGACGTTTGCCGACATGAAGGGCAAGAGAGTCGGGGTCGGCGCACCGAACTCCGGCGTTGAGATGAACGCGCGCATGATGTTCGAGGCGCACGGCATGTCATACAAGGATTGCAGGGTTGACTACCTCAACTACGGGGAAGCGATCGACCAGATGAAGAACGGCCTCTGCGACGTGGCTTTCGTCACGTCGGGGCTGGGCAACGCGACGATCATGGAACTGGGGACCTCCACCAAGATCAGGTTCGTCCCGGTCGAGGGGGCGGCACTAAAAAAGCTCATAGGAAAATACCCGTTCTATATCGAGGCGACCATCCCGGCTGAGACTTACGGCACAGGCAAGGATACCACGACGGCAGCCGTGATGAATATAATGCTGGTCGATTCGAAGCTACCTGCGGACGTCGTTTACGACCTGCTGTCCAATATCTACTCCCCAAAGGGCCTTGAGGCGATCCAAGGTTCTCACGCGACGGCAAAGATCAATATCAATCTTGACACGGCCCTGCGCGGCATATTAGGGACCTCTGTCCCGCTCCACGACGGAGCGGCGAGCTTCTACAGGGAAAAGGGCCTGTTGAAGTAGCGTAACAGCTTTTTAGATGCGTACAAAAAAAACAGGAGAACGGGGAAGGCGCTTCTGCGCCCTCCTCACCATCTCCCTTATGCTCGTAACCTGCGCGGTGTTTTGCTGGCAACCTCCCCGGCCGGCGCGCGCGACAGACGGGACATTCCTGCGGATAAGCGATTGGAAGAGCGGCCACGTTTACGTCGAAGCCAAGGCACAGGCCGGCAGCCGCCTGTTCTTCGGATGGATCCATTCTCAGGATAAGATCCCATGGAACGAGTACTACCACGTCAACGAAAATTGTTGGCTCATTTTGGACGCGATAACCTTTCCGGCGTTCGGCGCCGGCATCCCTGAGAACAAAGGACGCGTCTGCTACGTGAAGGACGGGCTGATCCACATGGAAGGGATAGGCCAGCCATTTAAAGAGCTGGTGTGGCTCAACTCCCACACGGCGACGAGGGACATCATGCTCGACGGCGTCCTAGTAGCCAAGGGGAGTGACCTGCCGCATCACGCGAGGCTGAGGCTGGCAGTCGGCCCCCGCAATTAAATATCGGAGGGAGCGGCTATGATGAATGACCTGAAAGATGAGAGACTGGACGCGGCCGTTTCTGGCGCTGCGCGTGAGGACAACGGCACGGTCTTGGCAGACGAGTCGGAGGACGCCCTGCTGAAGGCCAGGGAAGGCATACTGACGAAAGAGCAACAGGAGCTTATAGGGAAGCTCGACAAGGAATCCAGCACCAGGTCGTTTGAGAACCCTGTTTTCGCGAAAGTTTTCTACTGGGTGTGCATAGCAGTGTCGATTTACCACTTCGTGACGTCGTATTACGGAACCCCGGTGGTGCTCAAACACCGTTCCCTGCACGTCGCTATGATGTTGGTGCTGGGCTTTGCCCTGTATCCGTTCAGCAAGAAGAGCAGCATGAAAAAGGTCGAGTGGCCTGACGTGGCATTGATAGCGCTTTCCGTGTCCCTGCCCGTATACGTCTGGTTCGGCTATGACGGGATAATCAGCCGGGCGGGGAACCCGAACACCGCAGATCTCGTCATGGCGACTATCCTGGTCGCGCTCGTCTTAGAAGCGGCGCGCCGTGCAACGGGCTGGGCGCTCACGTCGCTCGGCATCGTCTTTATTCTGTACGGCCTATACGGGAGGGGCATGCCCGGGATATTCGGACACAGAGGCTACACCTGGCTCCAGCTCTCAAACCACTTCTTCGCCAATACCGAAGGCATTTACGGTTCGTCGGTCAGCGTGGCGGCAAGCTATATATTCCTGTTCATACTGTTTGGGGCCGTCATGGGGAAATCTGGGATGGGCGCGTTCTTCAACGACTTTGCCATGGCGCTCGCCGGACATACGAAGGGCGGGCCGGCCAAGGTCTCCGTCATAGCCTCCGGCCTCCTCGGATCCATCAACGGCTCTGCAGTGGCTAACGTCGTGACCACTGGCGCGTTCACCATCCCCCTGATGAAGAAGACGGGGTACTCCCGCGAGTTCGCCGGCGCGGTCGAGGCGTCAGCCTCCGTCGGCGGGCAGCTCCTACCCCCGGTCATGGGGGCGGCGGCCTTTATCATGGCTGAAAACTTGGGGATACGCTACTCGGTCATTATCGTTCACGCGGCCATTCCAGCGCTCCTTTACTACCTGGGCATCATCATCCAGGTTCAGCTCCGCGCCGGCAAGAACAGCCTGCTGGGGCTTCCGCGCGATCAACTGCCCGTTATCTGGCATGTCATAAAGGACAAGGGGCACCTCCTGATACCTATCGCGGTACTCCTTTACTTCCTTCTGTTCTCCGGCAGAACCGTCATATTCTCGGCAGTTGTCACGATAATCACGACCATCGCCGTCGCCTGTCTTAAAAAATCGACGAGGATGAGCTTCAAGGACGTCTGTGACTCATTCGCAGAGGGCGCGAAGGCCACGGTCCCTGTGGCGATAGCCTGCGCCTGTGTGGGCATAATCGTCGGCGTGACCTCCAAGACCGGCTTCGGACTCACGATGGCGAACGCGATAATAGCGCTTGGCAGTCAGAGCCTCCTCTTCACGCTGGTGTTTTCGATGATTACGTGTATGATCCTCGGGATGGGCGTCCCGTCGATCCCGGCCTACATCATCACGGCGTCCATCGCGGCACCCGCCCTAGTCAAGCTGAACGTCCCCGACGTCGCGGCCCACATGTTCGCCTTTTACTTCGCCATGTTCGCGAACCTCACGCCCCCGGTGGCGCTGGCGGCGTTCGCGGCAGCCGGGCTGTCGGGCGGCGACCCGATGAAGACGGGCTTCGCTTCCGTGAAGCTCGCCATCGCGGGCTTCATAGTCCCGTACATGTTCATCTACTCGCCACAGCTCCTTTTGATCGACACTTCCTTCGCGGAGGGGCTCCGAGTGGCCGTCGGGGCGTGCATAGGCGTGTTCATGATAGCGGCGGTCGTGGAGGGTTACCTGTTCGTCCCTATACACCCGTTGCTTCGCGTAGTGACGGCTGTCGGCGCTCTCTGCCTGATAGACAGCGGGATAAAGACGGACTTGATCGGTCTTGCGATCCTCGCGCTGCTCCTGTCTGTCCAGTACTTTCTCGCGCGCGCCAAGCGAGACTTGGCACGAGGAGCGCTGTCGTGATAGGGTATTGAACAGGCGGGGAAGGGATGGTAGTATGGGTGACGTAGCAATCCGCGACTTCGAGCGCGGCGATCTGGACGAGTACATCAAGATGTCCGAATCATTTTTCTCATCTGACGCGGTTCAGCATCCTGTCCCGCGCGAATACGTCATCCGGACCTTCGAGGAGTGCATACGGAAAAACCCGTTGCTGCGCGGCCTGATGCTTGAGATCGGGCATGTCGCTGCGGGTTACGCGCTGCTGTCATTTACCTGGTCTAACGAGGCTGGCGGTCTGTGCGTTTTGCTGGAGGAGGCATACGTCGTGCCCAGCCATAGAGGGAGAGGCGTCGGAAGCGCCCTGCTCCGTTTCGTGGAGGGCGAGTATGGCGGCAAGGCGAGCCGCTTCCGCCTGGAAGTCATGCGATCCAACGCTTCGGCAATACGGCTCTACGAAAGGATGGGGTACGAGAGGCTCTATTATATACAGATGGTAAAGGATTTTCCATAAGGAAGCGCCGATTAATTCACATAAACGACATTTCCCCGTTTATGGGGACACCGCAAGGGTTTGAATTTTCGCCCTTTAGGGCACCTGACGATAAATCGGCCTATCTAAATCAGATTTCAAGGAGGATTCCGCATCGGAGCTGACCGTCTGCGGCCGGTCAGCTCCGATAGCGGAGAGCGGGGGTTAATATTATGGACTTAATGGTTTATTTCGACATCATACAGACTGTCGCGTTCGCGGCGTTTCTCCTGTTCGTCGGGTCGTTCATTCGCGGGAGGTTCCAGGTATTCGATAAGTACAACATCCCGGCGCCGGTCATAGGCGGCCTGTTGTTCGCCTTCGTAAATCTAGGACTCCAGCAGGCGGACATCGGACTGCGCTTCGACATGACTCTCCAGAGCGTGTTCATGATCGCGTTCTTCACGTCCATCGGCATGGGCGCGAGCATAAAGCTGCTCAAGGAGGGCGGCGCGAAACTCGTCACGTTCCTTGTCGTGGCATCTGTCCTTTTGGTGCTGCAAAACCTGGTCTCATGGGGCCTCTCCCTGGTCACAGGGATCAACCCGCTGATCGGCTTGCTCGCAGGCTCCATAACGATGAGCGGGGGACACGGGACAGGGGCGACCTTCGCCAATTATTTCTCAGAGACTTTCCATTTATATGGGGCCATGGAGGTCGCGATGGCGGCGGCTACGTTCGGCCTGATCTCCGGGTCGCTTCTGGGCGGCCCGTTGGCGAGGTATCTCATCGCGAAGAAAAACCTGAAACCCTCGTCCGTCACGGATCCTGGCATAGACGCGGCCGGGAGTGACCTCACGGTGATCGTGCATCAGCCCATAGCCGAGGGGGACGTGCTCCGCTCGATATTCCAGCTCGCCCTGTGCATGAGCATCGGCGGGGTGCTTTACGCATACTTCGTGAGGATAGGGATAAAGGTACCGACCTACCTGTTCGCGCTCTTCGTGGGGATCGTGGTCAGGAACGTGGCTGACTACAAGGGCTGGTACAAGGTCAACGTCAGGCTCGTGGAGATGATGGGATCGGCTTCCCTCTCGCTCTTTTTGGCGATGGCGCTCATGTCGATGCAGCTCCGGCAGCTAGCCGGGCTGGCGGGGCCGCTCCTCGTCATATTGTCAGGGCAGGTTCTGCTCATGCTCGTGTACGCCCTGTTCGTGACGTTCAATTTCTGCGGCAGGGATTACGACGCGGCCGTGCTGGTGAGCGGACACTGCGGCTTCGGCCTCGGCGCCACGCCGAACGCGATAGCCAACATGCAGGCGATATCGAACAAACACGGACCGGCACCGAGGGCTTTCTTCCTCGTGTCCATCGTAGGCGCGTTCTTTATCGACATAGTGAACGCCTTAGTGATACAGGGCTTCGTGTCGTTCATGTAATTCTGATTCCAAATCGACTCGCCTGTTACGAGTTGATTTAGAATCAGAATAAGATAAAGAAATCGGAAACGGCGCGACGGTGCCGTTTCCGCAAAAAATTTCAATGATATAGATGATTGCCCGGGACAAAACTCTGCGGTTTTACGCCGGGCGTTTCCTTAGATCCCTACTCCAGGTTCACCCCGGCGCGGACGGCGTCGAGCGCGCGGTTCAATTCGCTCGAAAATTTTCCCATCGCGCCTTCCAGCTCAGGGGCAGCGCTCCCGGTTTTGCAAATCGTCTCGACAGCGAGGCTCGCCGAGTAGAGATCATCAGCGCCCAGATTGCCGCCAAGCCCTTTCATGGTGTGCGCCAAGTGAGACGCGCCTTCTAAGTCGTTCCCGTCAACCGCCGCGCGCAGTTTCCCGTAAAAATCAGAGTACTCGGCCAGGAAGCGGGCCAAGAGCTTCTCATACAGTTTTTTGTTGTTGCCCAGCCTCGCCATGGCATCCTTTACGTTGAAAGCCGATCCAACGCTACTACCGTCTGACATCATATCCAGCCTCCCTCATGCTGCCAAATGCCTGCATGAATGAAGTATACCATTAGCCCCCGCAGTTTGGACGCCCGAGAAATATTTTCGCGAAATCCGGCAGATGAACCTGAATATGTGGTACTATACTCGACACGGAGTTTAGTGTCACCGCTGGTTGATCTGTGCGGAAAGCGAGGCAATATATATGTTTAAATTTTTGTCCGGCCTCTTTAGCCGGGATATAGGGATAGATCTGGGCAGCGCGAATATCGTGGTCTACGTCAAAGGCAAGGGCATCACCATCGACGAGCCGTCCGTGCTCGCGGTGAGGAAGGTCGGCAGCAAGGGCAAGAAGGAAGTCATCGCCTTCGGGCATCCAGCGAAGAGGATGATCGGCAAGACGCCGCTGGGCATAGAGACCGTCCGTCCTCTCCAGCACGGGGTCATCGCCGATTTCGACATGACGGAGCAGATGGTCGGGCATTACATGTCCGGCGCGAATCAGAAGCGCCGTCTGCTCGCCCACCCGAGGGTCGCTATCTGCGTCCCGGCGTGCGTCACCGAGGTCGAGAAGCGCGCCGTGGTGGACGCGACGCTCGGCGCGGGCGCCAGGGAGGCGTTCGTCGTCGAGGAGCCGCTGGCGGCGGCGCTAGGGACAGGACTCCCGATAAACGAGCCGCGCGGCAACATGGTCGTCGACATCGGCGGCGGCACGAGCGAGGTGGCGGTGCTGTCGCTCGGCGGGGTCGTCATAAGCAACTCGCTCCGCACTGCGGGGGACGACTTCGACAACGCCATTATCGCGATGATGCGCCAGAATTATACGCTCTCTATCGGCGACAGCACGGCGGAAGAGGTCAAATTCAACATAGGCTCCGTCATCCCGCTGGATGAAGAGCTGGAGATGGAGGTCAAGGGACGCGACCTGATGGACGGGCTGCCAAAGGTGGTCAGGGTCTCCTCCGCCGAGGTCAGGGAGGCCATCGAGCCCATTATCCTCCGCATAGAGGACATGCTCCGTTACGCCGTGGAACAAACCCCCCCGGAACTCGTCAAGGACATCGTCGACCAAGGGCTGGTGCTCACAGGCGGCAGCTCCCAGCTCAGGGGGCTCAGCACCCGCTTCTCGGAGGTCATGAACGTGCCGGTCCACATGGCCGAACAGCCCCTCTATTCGGTGGCTATCGGCCTCGGCAAACTCTTAGAGACTGTCGACAGGGGGGACAAAATAGCCGTGACGGTCGATCACTCGACAGTGTAGGAAGACTCGCCGTCATGGTGAGCAAGCTCAACCCTATCTTAGTGAACACCCTTCTAGCTTTTTTATGCGGCTTGTTGCTGCTCTGGTCGTCGTTCGCGTTCCCAGGCCTGGTCAGGGCGATGGTGGACAGATGGGGCGCGGCGCTGTACCTCCCCGAGATCCCGGCGCTGGAGCTGAGGACGCTGGTGCAGGCGACGGGCAACTGGGTGATGGAGAGGAAGGGCCTTCAGGCCCGCAACGGCGAACTGGAGCTCGAAAACCTCGCGCTGCGCACGGCGCTGCAGCAGACGCTCGCCCCCGAGCCGCAGAGCGCTTCGGAGATGATAGGGGCCAGGGTGACGCTCCGCTACCCTGACGCATGGTGGAAGGAGATAAGGGTCAACAGGGGGATCCGGCACGGCGTCCGCGTCGGCGCGCCAGCCCTGTCGGACGGCTTTATCATAGGGAAAGTCGTGAGGGTTGGGGCGGATTACGCCTGGATAGAACTCGTCACCTCGTCATCTTTCCTCTTGGCTGCCGTAGTCGACGACACCTGGGACCTCGGGGTGATAAACGGCGACGACAGGGGCAACATCTGGCTGCTCTACACCCCTCCCGAGAAGGAGTTCCAGCGCGGCATGATAATTTCGACCGCCCTCGTCGGCGACTACCTGCCGCCCGGCATACCGATAGGGAAGATCTGGGGCCAGGGGGAGCTGAGAGACGGCTTCATGCCCCAGAAGGTGGTGTCAGGGGCGCACCTCACTCAGCTTTACACCGTCCAGATACTCCACACGGGCGACGCTGGAGGGTCCTCAGATTGATCCTCTCGGCGCTCGCCTGGCTCATTCAGGATTTCCTGCAGGTACTCGTCACGAGCCTGATCCTGACCCCTGAAATTTTCCTGCTCATCTCGCTCTATAAGCTCGTCTCCGAGCCGATGCCGCAGAGACGGGCGGCAAAGTGGATATGGTTCGTCTTCTGCGGCGGCGTGCTGTGGGATCTCCGCTGGGCCTCCGTCCCCGGGGTTAGCGGGCTTTTGAACGTCGCAGCGCTCGCGGCCGTCTGCTGGGTATGGGGCAGGACTCCGGCCGGGGGCCGGGGCGCGGTGCTGTTCGCGGCAATCGCAGGCGGCGCGCACCTCTTCTCCGGGGTGATCCATTACCTCGCCTGGGCTTCGCCAGGGCAGGCTGCGATGCGCACCTTCGCTGTCCAGCAGCTCCTGATGATACCAGTTCTCGCCCTTCTCAGCGCGATATACGCGTTCAAGGCGTCGAAGACCCATGTATAACGGGCTCGAACGCATCGACCTGGACAAACGGCTCCTTTACGTCCGCAACATACTCATCTTTTCCCTCTCGTTCCTCGTAGTGGGCCTTGCCTACTTCCAGCTCGTGAGGGCGGACGAATATGTCGGGCTGGCGTCCGGGAACAGGCTCCGTATGATCCGGCTCCTGCCGCCGAGGGGAAACATATACGACGCGGGCGGCGTCCCTCTCGCGGTAAACGTCCGCACGTTCGACATCAAGAGCTACCCGATGGACCTGATGAGCGACGATAGCTTCGAGGAAGTGGCCTCACTCCTCGCCAGGCACGGGATCCCAATGACGCCGGACACGCTGAGGGATAGCGTCGAAAAACAGTACGTGGCGCCGTACCGCGCCGTTTCCGTGGCCACGAACCTGACGCTGGCGCAGGTCTCCGATCTCGTAATGGACCCTGGCTTCTCGCAGTCGCTGTTCCCGTCTCCGGTCTGGCGCAGGATCTACCCGGGCGGTTCCCTGATGGCGCATGTGATCGGCTATGTCGGCGAGATTACGAGGGAGGATCTCGAGACACAGCGCGACCCGTATTACCAGGGCGGGGACATTATCGGCAAGAACGGCATAGAGGCGATGTACGAGGAACAGCTCCGCGGCGTCGTGGGCGACCAGGTCGTGGAGGTGGACTCCCGCGGGCGGAGGCTCCGCGACGTGAACTACAACGACCCCCTCAAGGGCAACGACATAAGGCTGACGATCGACACGGCGACGCAGAGGGAGGCCGCCCGGATCATGGACGGGAAGCGCGGCGCGCTTGTGGCGCTGGATGTACGCGACGGCGCGGTGAAGGCATTCTTCTCGTCCCCCGCTTATGACCCGAACCCGCTGACGTGGGGGATATCGAGCAAGGAGTGGTCTGCGCTCCTGAACGACGAAAACCTGCCGATGATGAACAGGGTCATGAGCGGCTCGTATCCGCCTGGCTCGCCGTTCAAGGTCGTCACGGCGACAGCCGCCCTCATGGAGAATATCGCCGACACCAGGACGTCGTTCTTTTGCCCTGGGAACTTCCAGCTCGGCAACCAGACGTTCCGCTGCTGGAGGAGGAGCGGTCATGGCAGTGAGTCACTGATCGGCGCGCTCCGTGACTCCTGCGACGTCTATTTTTACCAGCTCAGCGTCAAGACGGGCATCGACAAGCTCACAAAGTGGGCAAAGGAGCTGGGCGTCGGCGAGCGGACTGGCATCGACCTGCCCGGCGAGTCGCGCGGCACCATAGCCGGCAGGGAGTGGAAGCGCTCGCGCAACAAGGAGGCGTGGTATCAGGGTGACACGGTGAACTACTCCATAGGGCAGGGTTTCCTGCTGATGACGCCGCTCCAGCTCGCCAGGATGTACGCCGTATTCGCCAACGGGGGCAGTCTCGTTACGCCGCGCCTGAACGCCGAAAAACCGCCCGAGTCTTCACAGGTCAGGATCACGAAGGCTCACATGGACTCCATAAAGACAGGTCTGCGCGAGGTCGGGCGGATAGGCACGGGCCGCTCGGCGGGCAGGTACGGCGTCGATGTGGCGGGCAAGACCGGCACGGCACAGAACCCTCACGGCCAGGATCACGCGTGGTTCGTGGGCTACGCGCCCGCGAACGACCCCAAATACGTCGTGACCGTGCTGGTCGAGGGCGGCGGCGCAGGCTCGTCGGTCGCCGGCCCCCTCGTGGGGCAGATGCTGGCGTACCTCGTCGAACACGAACGATAGCAAACCAGCCTTTATAGGGGGGACTCGCTTTGATAAAATTAAAGGGTATGTACGACTCAATGCTAAGGTGTATTATATCCGAGGATATGGACGCCACTGATTTTTCGAAGGAGTTTGACGAGGTGCGCGGACAGGGGAAGCGATTCCTGCCAGGCGCGAAGGTTGTGCTGGACTTCGGCGCGCGCCCGTTGTCAGAGGGGCTGATCCTCAATATCATGACGGATCTCGTCTGGCCCGCCGGGATGTATGTGGCGGCGTGGATAACCTACGACGCGGCCACGCAAGATCTCCTGAAGAGGATCGGCCTCCCGACGTCGGAGCCGTCGCCGAGCGCGCGGGCTAACGAGTCTGCTAAGGGAGGGTCGCTCCTTTTGCAACGGTCGCTCCGGTCGGGGCAACGGGTGGAACACGCCGGAGACGTCATAGTCGCGGGACACATAAACGACGGAGCGGAAGTCCTGGCAGCCGGGCATGTGACGGTACTTGGCCGCCTCAACGGCCTAGTTCACGCCGGCTATAATGGCGACGAGACGGCGTCCGTAGTCGTGAGGTCTATGGAGGCGCGCCAGGTCAGGATAGGGACTAAGATTGGCTCGCTGGACAGAGACGAGCGCTGGTGGGGCAAGATGGTGATCGTCCGCGTCAACGAGGGATCGGTGTTCATAGACTACTGGCCCGTGATAAAGAGCGACAGCCGCGATGAAAGCGCCGGCGCGAGAAGCGCTGACTGAATGACCGAAACGACGTTTAAGCGTTGCTGTGCGCTGATTTCGGGGGAATTTGAATCTTTACCCTTTAGGCATCTGACAATAAATCAGCTTTTCTTTAAAACAGCTAAATTTTCTGGTCTTACCAGGGAGGAGTTATAGATGACAGCGCGAGTGATCGTAGTGACCTCTGGCAAGGGCGGGGTCGGCAAGACGACGGCCACGGCTAATCTCGCCACCGCACTGGCGAACATGGGCAAGAAAGTGGTGGCGGTAGACGGCGATGTCGGCCTGAGAAACCTTGACGTGATAATGGGCCTCGAGAACCGCATCGTGTACACGCTCATCGACGCGCTGGAGGGGACGTGCAGGCTCAACCAGACCTTTATCCGCGACAAGCGCATCGAGAACCTTTTCATGATACCGACTGCGCAGTCCAGGACAAAGGACGCCGTCACAGCCGAGCAGATGATCGATGTCTGCGACGAGCTTCGCAAGGAGTTCGACTACGTATTGATCGACAGCCCGGCCGGCATAGAGGCCGGTTTCAGGAATTCAGCGGCGGGCGCCGACGAGGCTCTGGTGGTGACGACGCCGGAGGTATCGGCGGTGCGTGACGCAGACAGGATAATCGGCCTCCTGGAGTCCATGGACAAGTCCCCGATCCGCCTCATCGTGAACCGGATACGCCCACGAATGGTCAAGAAGGGCGACATGCTGGGGGTCTCGGACGTGCTGGACATACTTGCCATAGAGTTGATAGGCATGGTCCCGGACGATGAGGCGGTGGTGACCAGTTCCAACAAGGGCGAGCCGCTCGCCCTCTCCCAGTCCGCCCCGGCCGGCATCGCGTTCAGGAACATAGCCTCCAGGATAGCCGGTGCCGACGTGCCGTTCATGGATCTCGAGATGTCCGACTCCGGCGGGCTGTTCGGGAAAATAAGACGCGCCATTCTGGGCCACTAGGGGGTATGATCAGATGGGCTTTTTTAATTTTAAGAACATCTTCGGCACCCATAACTCCGGGAAAATAGCCAAAAACAGGCTCCAGCTCGTGCTGCTGCACGACAGGAGCGACATATCCCCTGAGATGCTGGAGAACCTGAAGAGGGATATAATAGCGGTTATCAAAAATTACGTGGAGATCGACGAAAATCGCATAGAGCTGGATCTGGAGCGGGAAGACAGTTCAGTAGCCCTCGTAGCCAACATCCCTGTGATGACGGTGAGAAGGCAGAGGAGGAGAGACGAGCGGTAGTATGCTTGCCGAATCCAGCTATAGTTGGGGTGAAATCCGCAAGGGCCTCGACTGGTCCATGTGCGTTGCGGTTCTTGTCCTGTTCTTGCTTGGCCTCATATCTATCTACAGCGCAGGCTCAGGGGTCAGGCGCTCCACCGCCGGCTACGCGATAAGGCAGCTCGCGTGGGGGGGCGTCAGCGTACTCGCCTACGTCACGGTGCTGAGGGTCGGCTATCAGAATTTCTTGAAGTGGAGCTACCCGATATACGCGCTGGCTTTCGCTATGCTATGCGTGCTTATGGCAGTCGGGACGGCGACCAGGGGCGCTATGAGCTGGTTCCGTTTCGGCTCGGTCGGCTTTCAGCCCGCCGAGTTCGGCAAGATCGCACTCATCCTGTTCCTGGCCAGGTTTTGCTCGCGCTACCCCCCTGACGTCCCTAAACGCCTATTTTATGCGCTCGCCCTGTCAGGCGCCATCGTCGTCCTCATTCTGCTCCAGCCAGACTTGGGGAGCGCCTTGGTTTACGGTGCGATCATTTTCGCGATGATCGCGGCGGCCGACACGCCCAGGAAGTACCTGGGCGGGATCGCGGCGGCTGGCGTCATGGCGCTGCCGTTCTTCTGGAACAGCCTCAAGGCATACCAGAAGCTCCGTCTCGTCGTATTCCTCGACCCATACGTCGACCCGCAGGGCGCCGGCTACAACGTCATACAGTCGCGGATAGCCGTGGGGTCAGGAGGGCTGTGGGGCAAGGGCTTTTTGCAGGGTACGCAGGGACGGCTGCACTTCCTCCCGGAGCCGCACACGGACTTTATATTCAGCGTGTTCGCTGAGGAGTTCGGTTTCGTCGGAGGGCTGTCCGTGATACTGCTCTTCGCTTTTTTGTTCTGGCGTCTGATGCACGCCGCATTCCGGACGAAGGACACGAGGGCGAAGCTTTTGTGCGTCGGCGTGTCCGCGTGGCTCTGGTTTCAGCTCATGGAGAGCGTCGCCATGAGCATGGGGCTCGCCCCCATTACGGGCCTCCCGATGCCGCTTTTCAGTTACGGGGGCAGCTCGCTTTTGATGGAGTTCGTAGGGCTGGCCCTGGCGCAGAGCGTGGCTGTCTCGCCTGTCCGCGACAAACTGGCGTCGATTGCGTGAGGATTTGACGAAGGGGTAATGGGCATGGGTATAAAAAACAGAGACATGAAGATCGTCGTGAACGTGATAGACCCCGAGGAGATGAGGGTGGCGATACTCGACGGGCGCGGGAGGCTCGACAACCTTTACGTGGAGCGGATGCTGGAGCGTCAGCGGGCCGGCGAGATATACAAGGCACGGGTGGACAGCGTCCTGCCTGGCATGAACGCAGCCTTCCTCAGCCTCGGGGACGGGCGCAACGGATTCCTTTACCTGAACGACGCGAGGGGTATAAGCGTAAAGGCCGGGATGGACATGGTCGTGCAGGTGCTGAAGACGGCGAGGAGGGGCAAGGGGGCGCGCGTGTCGCCCAGGATCTCCCTCGCGGGCAGGTACCTCGTCCTCGTGCCGTCAAGCAGCGACGTCGGCGTCTCGAAGAGGATAGAGAACGACGAGGAGAGGTCGAGGCTCAGGGCGCTCGCCAGGAAGCTGCGTCCGGAGGGCTGCGGCGTCATCGTGCGCACCGTGGCCGAGTACAGCGACGAGGAGAGCCTCGCGAACGACGTGACGGAGCTGATGGACGAGTGGGCGGAGGTCGAGCGCAACGCCAAGAAGAACAGCTCGCCCTGCCTGCTTCACAGGGACATCGGGCTTGTCGAGCGGATTTTGCGCGACGAGCTGACCGACAGCATCGGTGAGATCGTGGTGGACTCGCCGGAAGAGCACGAGAGCATAGGGACGTTCCTCCAGCGGTTCGCGGAGGACGAGCGCCCTGAGCTGACGTTTTACAGGGGAAACATGCCCGTATTCGACGTCTACGGGATAGAGCACGCAATAGACGAGATGCACGACCGCAAGGTCTGGCTCCCGAGCGGGGCTTACCTGGTCATCGACCAGACGGAGGCGCTCACCGTCATAGATGTGAACACGGGGAAATACATAGGGTCGAAGGATCTCCAGGACACCGTATACCATACGAACTTCGAGGCGGCGGAGGAGATAGCGAGACAGCTCCGCCTCCGCGCGATAGGCGGGATCGTAGTCGTCGACTTCATCGACATGAAGAGCCAGCAGTACAGGGACCGCCTAGTGAGCCAGCTCCAGGAGCTATTCAAGGGCGACAGGTGCAAGGCCCGCGTGTACGGCGTGACGGCCCTGGGCCTCGTCGAGATAACCCGCAAGCGGGCGCGGCTCGACATGCGGACGATAATGAGCCGCGGCTGCCCGTTCTGCGGCGGCCTCGGATGGGTGGACAGGGAGGAAACCGTCGCCATGAAGGTGAAGCGCTTCGTCCGCAGATCCGTCCTCGGTTCGCGCTCCGAGGCCTTTCTCGTGGAACTCCACCCCACAATCGCCCGCTACATAGCCGAGACGTACCTCGGCATGTGGGAGGAGGAGTTCGAGCGGCGGTTCTACCTCGTCGAACGTCCGGAATACGCGTGGGACAAATACAAGATAGACTTCCAGGGCACGCTGCCCAGGGTCGCGCACCGCGTCGAGGTCATGGAAAAGCGGGAGGACCGCGTAATTGTACATAGCACGACTCCAGCTTAAGGGCTTTAAGAGCTTCGGCGGCTCGCACGACCTGCCGCTGTCCCCTGGCATGACGGCCATAGTCGGCCCGAACGGCAGCGGGAAGAGCAACTTGCTGGACGCAATGCGGTGGGCGCTGGGGGACAGCCACGCGTCGAAGCTCAGGATATCGAGGCAGGGCGACCTTCTCTTCCAGGGATCGGCCTCCCGTACCGGCGCGGCGGAGGCCGAGGTCTCGATACAGATGCGTGAAGAGGCTAGGGTCTGCACGATAAAGCGGCGCGTCACGGAGTCCGGCTCGCTGTCGTTCGTCGACGGGTCGAGGGTCACGCTCGGCGAGCTGGACGAGGCCAAAGCTCGGTGGCAGCTCTCCGGCGACCGCTTCGCGTTCATAGGGCAGGGGGACGTGACGGAGGTCATCCAGCAACGCCCGCAAGCGCGCAGGGTGCTGCTGGAGTCCCTCTTCGGCATAGACGCTTACCGCCGCAGGCGCACGGAGGCGGCGGACAGGCTTGCTGAGGCCAGGGAGGAGTATGGCAGGCTGCGGAACTTCTCAGCCGAACTCTCCGCGCGCAGGGATGAGATAGCGCCAGCCGTCAAAAAAGCCGCAGCAGCCCGCGAGATCCTGGACGCGCTGGAGGAGGAGCGCCGCGCGCTGTACTGGATCCGCAGGGCGCGGAGCGAGAGTGCCGCCCTTGCCATGGAAGCCGAATCGGAGAGGCTGTCATCCGAGCTGCACTCGAAGGAGTCGTGGCGTATGCGATGGGAACGGTCGCTGGCCTTTGTGGACGGCAACCTGGCGGAGCTGTCCGAGACGAGGCGCAACCAGGTCCGCGAGCTTGACGAGGCGAAAAACTCCCTCGCTAACTTCACCAGGACGGCATACGGATACGGCGCTTCCTTCGCCTCCGCGAAGAAAAGGCTGGCGCAGATCGGCACCGACAGTGCCGCCCTCGCGTCGAAGATCGCCAAGTGCCGCGCCGACAAGGAGGCGTCGGACAAAGAATGGGCGTCGCTCGGACATGAGACGGACGCGAGCAGGAAATCCCTGGCCGCCGCCGAGAAAAAATACACAGACTGCCAGGAGGCCATCCGCAAGGACAGAGAGAACCGGGAGAGGCTGAACGGCGCGCGCGGCGAGATCGACGGGGAGATGGCGGCCTTGCGGGGACGCATCAGATCCATCGGCTCGTCGCTCCGCGACCTGTCCGGGAAACCCGCCGATGATTCAGGCGCTGCGGGCGCGTCCGCCGCGATAAAGAAGGAGCTGGATGCGCTCGAAAAGCGCCACGTCGCCCTGCTGGGCGAACAGGAGGAGGCTTCCGAGAAGCACCGCGACATCTACGCCCGCCTCCAGGAAGCCGCCGCTGACCTCCAAAAAAACAGGAGGGAGGCGTCGAAGCTCTCCGGGCGGCTCGCCGAACTCCAAGAACAGGCACAGGCGGAAGTTTACCCGCGCCCGGTGCAGCACGTCCTGTCGTCCGCCAGGCTCGGCCGGCTCGACGCCAGGCCCTGCGCCGTGATAGACGCGTTTGCCTGTCCTGCGGAGCTGGCGCAGCCGATGGAGGCGTTCCTGGGGGGCCGCCAGTTCTGGATACTGGTGGAGACGATGGACGAAGCGGGGCGCTGCATAGACCAGCTCAAGAAGAACCAGGCGGGGCGCGCCACGTTCCTGCCGCTTGAGCGGAGCCGCCCGCGCAGACGAGACGAATCGCACAGGCTGCCGCAGGAGGGCGTGGTCGGCTGGGCGATGAAACTGATAAGCCCGCAGGAACAGTGGCGCCCGGCGCTGGAACACCTGATGGGGGATCTCTTGATCGTCGAGGACTACAGGCTGGGCCAGCGCCTCGCGGGGAGCGGGTTCTCCGGGCCTGTCGCGACACTGGACGGCGACGTATTCCAGCCCTCCGGCAGCATATCGGGCGGCAAAGCGCAGAAATCCGGGCGGGCGATAGAGATAAAGTCGGCGATCATCGCGCTGGAGCGTCAGGCCGATGAGGCCAGGACGCAGACCGACTCGCTCACGGCGATCATGGCCGGCCTCGAGGAGCGGGAAGCATCCGCCGCCGCCAAGAAGGAAGAAATTTCCTCGTACATCCGTGAGCTCGCCTCGAACCGCAGCGCCCTCGACGCGCGCAGGGAGGAGATTGCGCGGGAGCGGGCGAGGGCAAAGAGCGAGAGGGACGGAATGAAGGCCCGGCTCAAGCAGGACGCCGCTCAATACGCTGAACTTTACAAGAGGAAAAAATCACTGGACGAGGAACTGCGCCTCGCGGGCGATAGCGGGGACTTCAGCGGCGCGCCGGACGCTGACGGAAAACTTTTCAAGGAAGTCGAGCGCCTCAAGAGCAAAACCGCGCTGCTCCAGGAAAAACAGAGGTCGGCGTTCGTGCTGTCCGAGCGCGTCATCGCGGACCTGCGCTCCGCCGAGCGTTCGATGTCAGACCTGGAGGCCGAACACGCGTCCTGCGAACGTGATATCATAGACAATAGGGCAAATCTCACAAGGCTCGCGCGCCGTGTCGCCGAGGTCGCGGCCAGGAGGAGAGCGCTCGTCGCAGGCATGGCTGAGTTCGGCCTGAGATACGAACTCATCAGCGCGCGGCGGGAGCGGCGGACTGCGCGCCTTGAGGCGGCGAAAGGGACGCTGTCGAAAGTTTCGGGCGATTTGGCGCTCTGCGGGTCGAAACTGGAGCTTTTGCGGCGCGAGCGGGCCGAGTTGATTCAGACCTGGGACGAGCAGTACCCATACTCCGGGCCGACATCCGTAAGCGAGCTCGGGGAAGTCGACCCGGACGAGCTGAGGCGCGTGATACGGGAACGGGACAGGGAGCTCAAGGCGCTAGGCGATGTCGACCTGGGCGCGCTGTCGGAGGACAGGAGCCTCCGCGACAGGCTCGCGTACCTCGGCGATCAGCTTGACGACGTAGGCCGTGGCATTGTCGAGCTGGAGAGGCTCATCGCCGACGCCGACGAGCAGGCCAGGGCGATATTCACTGACGCGATGGAGGAGATCGACAAAAAATTCGACGCCCTCTTTCAGCAGCTCTTCGGCGGCGGCGACGCGAAGCTCGACTTCATAGAGGGCGCATCGCTGTGGGACAGCGGCGTGGATGTGGTGGCGCGCCCGCCCGGGAAGCACCCGCAGAGCATAGCCCAGCTCTCGGGGGGCGAACAGTCCCTCGCGGCGATAGCCCTCCTCTTCGCCTCTCTTGAGGTGGCAGGCTGCCCGATAGCCGTATTGGACGAGGTGGACGCGGCGCTGGACGAGGTGAATCTGAGGCGCTTCGCGGATCTGGCGCGGGAGGCCGCCGGGAAGCGCCAGATCTTCGTGATGACGCACAGGCGTGTCACGATGGAACGCGCGGACGTCCTGTACGGCGTGACGCTCGCCGAGCCAGGGCTCTCGCAGGTCATCGGCGTGCGCGTCGAGGACTGGGCGTAATAAGATGGCGCAGGAAACGCGTCCCCTGCCGGATGTTGGCAGCGTCTGCGATTTTTCCCTGCGGTTCGCGTGGTTTAGCACGGTTTGGAGGTCTCTATGTTGAGCGGTTCCAACGAGAAGTTTGACGTAAGCTCCCACCCGCTGGCTTCAGCGGGCTTGGGCGGATTGCTTCTAAAGTACGGTCTGCCGAGCATAATCGCTATGATCGTGGGCGCGCTGTATAACATCGTCGATCAGATATTTATAGGCCACAGCGTGGGGATGCTCGGCAACGCCGCCACGAACGTGGCATTCCCCCTCGGGACCATATGCATGTCGCTGTCGCTCCTTTTGGGCATAGGCGGCGCGTCCAACTTCAACCTGGAGATGGGCAGGGGGAACAGGGAGAACGCAGGGCGCATCGCCGCGAACGCCATAACGTTCATGGGTCTGTTCGGGCTTTTCATGTTCGTCGTCGTCCGGCTGTTTCTCGCCCGGATCCTGGACGCCTTCGGGGCGACGCCGGAGGTCATGCCCTACGCGCTCACCTATACCTCCATAGTCTCCTTGGGGATGCCGTTCATGATAATGTCCATAGGATGCACGCACCTGATAAGGGCGGACGGCAGCCCTAGGTACTCCATGATATGCAACGTAACCGGGGCCTTGATGAACGTCGTGCTCAACTCGATCCTCATGTTCGGGCTCGACATGGGCATAGCCGGCGCGGCCTGGGGCACCGTGATATCGCAGTTCCTGTCGTGGCTGCTCGCCGTCCGCTATATAACCAGGTACAAGTCGGTGCCGCTCCTTAAAAGCTATTTCGTCCCCAGGCTGTCAAAACTCGCGAAGATCTCGTCCCTCGGCGCCGGGATGTGCTTCAACCAGCTTTCCATGATGTGCGTGCAGGTAACGCTGAATAACGTCCTCACCCACTACGGCGCGCTGTCGGCATATGGCGCCAACGTCCCGCTCGCTGCCTCCGGCATCATCACGAAGGTGAACATGATCTTCATCGCCGTGGTCGTCGGGCTGGCGCAGGGCGGGCAGCCGATAATCGGCTTCAACTACGGGGCGCGCAACTACGCGCGGGTCAGACGGACGTTCAAGCTCATCATAAGCGCCTCCACCAGCCTCTCGTTTGTCGTGTTCCTGTGCTTCCAGTTATTCCCGTCCGAGATAATAAGCCTGTTCGGGGACGGGAGCGACGAGTACTTCCGCTTCGTGGAGCGCTATTTCAGGATTTTCCTGTTCATGACCGTGGCCAACGGCATTCAGCCAGTGACGGCCAATTTCTTCACATCGATAGGGAAGGCCACGAGGGGCGTCTTTATGTCGCTGACCAGGCAGATACTGTTCCTCCTGCCGCTCGTGATAATCTTCCCCCGCTTCTGGGGCGTCGACGGGGTCATGTACGCCGGGCCGGTTGCCGATACTGCGACGCTCTGCCTCGCTGCGGTTTTTCTGTTCCGCGAGTTCAGGGAGATGAGAGCCCTGGAGGAAGCGCAGACAGAGCCGGACGCCGCAAGGATATGAATCTTCACCCTTTAGGTATCTGACGATAAATCAGCTTTTCTTAGATCAGGAGGGATTTTCATGACCGCGAAAATAATTGCTACGTTTAACGTGAACTCGCTCAAGGCGAGGCTGCCCGTCGTCGAGCGCTTTCTGCGGGAGACAGCGCCTGACATAGCCTGCTTCCAGGAGACAAAGTGCCAGGATGTCGATTTCCCTGTGGATTTTTTTGCCGATCTGGGATACAGCGCCGCGTTCAAGGGGATGAAGTCCTATAACGGGGTCGCGATTGTGTCGCGGGCCGCGCCGGATGAATGCTCCTTCGGCTTCATGGACGGGGAGGACAGCGGGCAGGACTCATCAAGGCTCGCCATAGCCAGGTTCGGGACGCTCTGCGTCGTGAACTCCTACGTGCCGCAGGGGAAATCCATGGATTCGCCCGACTTTGGGTACAAAATCCGCTTTTTCGAGCGTCTGAGACTGCTCTTCGAGCGTAGCTTCTCCCCGTCAGGCCTCCTGCTCTGGACCGGGGACATCAACGTGGCCCCGACAGACATCGACGTGACCCACCCTGAGAACAAGCGTGATCACGTCTGCGTCTGCCAGGAGGCGAGGGACGCGCTCGCCTCCGTCCTGGAGTGGGGGCTCGTGGACGTCTACCGCAAGCACAGGCCGGACGCAGGAGAGTTTTCGTTCTGGGATTACCGTGTGAAGGACGCGCTCTCGCGGAACATCGGCTGGCGCATCGACCACTTCTTCGCCACGCCCCCGCTAGCCGCGCTCTCCACAGACGCCCGCGCCGAAAAGGGCCTCCGCGCCATGAGCCACCCCTCCGACCACACGGCAGTGGTTGCGGAGTTCGATGTTTGACGGAGTAGCGCTAATCTGATTTCAAATTGGCATTACTCGTTCAATGACAGTCGCAGCTCTTCTTTCAGCGCCTTTTGAAGCGTCTTGGAAAAATTGATGTTGGCCGCTTCAGCCCTTTCATTGAGCCAAGAAGGGATGTTGAGCGTTTTCTTTATCAATTTGTTTTGGTAGTAGCGGCGATAGGTTTCCGTGTCAACGGATACGAGCGTTACTATGTCGTCGGGTTCGGATTCGATTTCCCTCATGCCTCTTGCGGCAGGTATCCGCATTTTGTCCTCTTCCATGCGATACAAGGCCAGACACAGAAAATCCTCCGCCATCTCGATGCATTCCGCTACAGTATCGCCTTGAGTCGCGCCGCGCCCGATGTCGGGGAAGAAAACGCTAAAACCGCCCTCTGTCTCGGGATGGAAAATTGCCGGATAAACATATTTCATGTGAGTTCCTCCATTCATTTACTGAGAGACAATAAGGCTATTTCAGCCCCAAATCCTTTAGGATTCGCTCCTTGGTGCCCGTTTTGATTTCTTGCGACCGATGCCTCGGTATTTGAACTTGTGCGCCGGTTTTAGGGTTCCAGTAAACATCATGGCTTGCGCCGTGATCCTTGAGCTTGATACCTTGTTTTTGTAAATACCGTATGAATTCGGCTGCTGTCATTGGCTGCCCTCCTGCCGAGAATACAATACTACGTAGTTAATGCGTAGTCAATGGGCAAATAGAAACGCCTAAAATGAAGCTGCGTATTTATACCATGTTGTAATAATCGACAGGAAGTTAATATGATGCGTTGCCGATGTGTAAGGCTTTTTATCAAATCCAGCGAGTTCTCTGTCACACACAGTCCTCTGCCGGCGATGCACGCCCGGAGGGTTTTTCTCTCCATCCCAGCAGCAGCGAAGAATTGACGACTACTGCCACCGAACCTGCGTTGTGTACCAACGCGCCCGTGACAGGGTTCAAAACCCCTGTGACAGCCAGCGCGACGGCCACAAAATTCAAAGCCATTGACGCCGCCAGGTTCAAGTTGATCGTCCGCATTACTTTTTTGGACAGCGACAGCAAGTGCGGGATTTCTCCGATGTCGTCACCCACAAGCGCAATGTCGGCGGCCTCTATCGCAATGTCGCTGCCGACTCCGCCCATCGCGATGCCGACGTTTGCGGCTTTCAGCGCCGGCGCGTCGTTGATCCCGTCCCCCACCATGCAAACCGGCTCGCCCCTTCCCTGGCATTGCCTGATTTCAGCCAGCTTGTCTTCCGGAAGGCAGTGGGCTTTTACGTCAGAAATCCCCGCCGCTTGCGCGATATAACGGGCGGCAAGGCCGGCGTCCCCGGTAAGCAGCGTCAGTCGCACCCCGCAAGCGCGAATCTCGTCCATGACGGCGGCGGCATTGGGCCGGAGGGCGTCGGACAGGGCAATGAAGCCGAGCGCCCGGCCGCCGAGGGCGACGTAAATCACCGTGCAGCCGCGGGCGTTTGCTGCCATCGCTTCTTTGAGAATGGCTTCCGGCAAGGGAACCCCGCTCTCTTCCAGCCATTGCTCATTTCCTGCCAATACATCCTGCCCGTCGATCTTCGCGGAAACGCCCCTGCCGGCCAGCAGCCGGAAAGATTCAGGATCCGGCGGGAACTGTCCTGTCTGTTGCCTGTAATGCGCGACAATCGCTTTGCCGAGCGGGTGTTCCGAGAGCGATTCGGAGATTGCGGCTATTTTCAAAAGCTCTATGTCTGACATCTGCGAATCGCGGCAGAACACTTCTGTCACAGAAGGCCGCCCGTATGTCAGAGTCCCGGTCTTGTCGAAAGCCATGCGCCTGACCTTTGCCATGCGTTCGAGCGCGTCGCCCCTGCTCACCAGCACGCCGCTCCGCGTCAGGTTCCCGATCCCGGCCATGATGGCCGTAGGCGTGGCGAGGACGAGCGCGCACGGGCAGAACACGACGAGGACCGTGACTGAACGGATTATCTCGCCAGTGACGAACCAGGTCGCGATTGCGGCGGTCAGCGCGATGGCGACGATCCATGTCGCCCAGCGGTCGGCCATGCTCACGATTTTGGCCTTGCTCGCGTCGGCAGACTCCACAAGGCGGATCATGCGCTGCAATGAACTGTCATTTCCCGCTCTCTCCGATTTCATGTCAAAAGTGCCGAATTGGTTGACAGTCCCGCTCAGCACCGCGTCGCCCTCGGTTTTGTCCACAGGCAGGGATTCTCCTGTCATGACTGACTGGTCAACGGACGTCTGCCCCTTTACGATAACCCCGTCTGCCGGGATCGTTTCGCCTGCCAGCACCCTCAGCGTGTCGCCAATTGCGACCTCGCTCGCCGGGACAGACGTTTCCGCCCCGTCCCGCAAGACTCGGGCGACCGCTGGCATCAGACGCGCCAACTTCTCAATCCCGGCCCGCGCCTTCGCCACTGTCCGCTCCTCCAGGAACGAGCCGATTTTCATGATGAATGCCACCTCGCCCGCCGCGAAGATTTCACCGATGAAAACCGACGCGACCAGCGCGATAGAGACAAGCACGTCAGCCTTTACGTCAAACTCCGTCACGAGGCCCGTGACCGCGCCTTTTATAATCGGCAGGCCGCATAAGGCTATGGCAACCCAAGCCGCATCTGCGGGCAGCTCTGCGATGTCAAAAAAACTCACGACGAGCGCAATGAAGGAAAGCCAGAGGGAGAGCAGGTTTCTTTTCCCTTCGTTTTTCAACAGTACAAGCATACGCCGTCCTCCTTTATACCTATGGGGGTATAAGTACACTATACTATGAGGGGTATATGCCTGTCAAGGAAGAGGCCCGTGGCAAAATATTATATGACTATAAAGTTGCCTCAAGTAAGAGACTCTGGGTTGGCGAACGAGTGAAGCGAATCGGCGCCAGGCAAGGATGCCCGGCGAGCGAATCAGCTCAGGACAGAGGTGTATGAGCGGTCCGATTCGCGTAACGAGTCGCTAACCCAGAATCTCTGGCGCTTGCATGACGCAACTTGACAGTCATAGAATATTATTATGTCATTCGCGAGAAATGTTCTACGGCTTTAGCGAAATCGGCTATGGTTTTATCTGCGTCGCCATGCACGATGCCCTCGCGGACGCAGTGATTCAGATGCCCCTCCAGGATAACCTGGCCGACTTTGTGCAAGGCGCCCTTCGCCGCGTTGATTTGAATCAGGACATCCTCGCACGGGATATCTTCGTCGATCATCTTTTCGATCGCCTTCATCTGCCCCATAATTTTATTAAGCCTCTTATGGAGGTTATCGCTGTTCATACACTGACGCATGGCCGACACTCCTCATCCCCGCAGAGGTACGCGTGGCCTATTTTAGGGTGGCGCCGGGCAAAAAGTCAACATACCGCCGTCCGGGGCAACGGCAGTTCTCGTCCGCGTCCATCTCGCGGCCCTCTCTGTCACAGAGATTCCTGTCCAAGATCAGGGAAAATACGTGTGAATCCAAGAAAGTGCGTTATCTGGCCGAGCATGAAAGGAACATCTCATGGCGGGTTCTCGCCGTTCTCCCTCATTGCGATCAGCATATCGAGCGTCAGGCAGTTTGCGAGGCGGGCGTCCAGCTCGTTCGTTGTCTTATAGGTGATTTTTCTTTCCGGCCTTGCGTCGTCCGCGCTCTCTTGACCCTGCCGCAACGCTGGTTTTCTGGGAGCGGGCATCTTATATAATTTCCGCCGTTTGCGGACCGTCTCCAGGCTGCACCCCAGCTCCTCGGCTACCTCCGCGTCTGACATGGTCCTTAAAAGGCTGTCCAGCGTCTCCCACTTGTCAAATGAGGGGATATTCAATTTTTTTCGCCGGTAGTAGACTGCGGTCAGGCTGCATCCGGCGCGTTTGGCTACTTCTTTGTCGGGGACTTTTCCAAGAAGGGCGTCGAAATCTTCCCATTTACATAAAATCCTTATATTGCTTATCCCTGTTTTTTTTCGGTGCCTCATCACAGTCTGGCGGGAAACGCCTGTAAGCCTCGCGGCAGCGGTGTCGGATATTTTCCCGAGAAATGGCGCGAGCCTTTCCCCGATGGCGCTATTTCTCCTTTCTCCCTCCGTTTTCCCCCAGCCCTTTTCATTTTCAGTTTCAGGCACATATTCCTTGCCGGCGAGGCGCTTATATTCGAGGACTTCGTTCTTGTCGACAGCCCAGCAGGAGCCGCAGATTTTTTCGGCGCTCGGGAAAACCCCGGTTTCGCACAGATGAGCGGCGCGTTCGTCAGTGACGCCCAAGATCTTGGAGACCGTTTGAATTGTTATCCGTTCCGACGATTTGATTGTCCAGGACAATTTTATCTTTGCGTCTCCCTTCCTTGAGTTCAGCGCACTGGATCTGGATGCGGCTATAACCCATCTGCCGGAGCCTCTGATTGAACGAGGATCCGCAAAAAGACTGGTTTTGAACCGGCGTCACCCGCTTTTCTGCGTCAGAAAGGCAAGGAGCCGGTGGATTTCTCCCGGCTCCTGCGCTGCATCTCGATTACGCCTATCTCGTCTTTCTTATGGCTGCCGCGCCGAGAGCCAGCGCGATCAGCGCGAAGCCAGCCATGCCAGCGTCGCAGCCGCCGGAGGAGGCACCGGCCTCACTTCCGCCTTCGTATTCGAGTTCAGTGCCGTCAGGCTGCGATATCCGGCCCGTGAACGGGTCGATCGTCGTGCCAGGCGCGGCCGTCAGCGTCGACCCGTCCGGGAGCGTCACGTCACCGCCGTTCGTCACCGTGATGACCCCTGTCGCCGGGGACACCGTCGTGCCGGCGGTGACGGTGAACGCCCGGTCGCCGCTGAGGGAGCCGGATCTTTCCGCTCCGTCCGTACTCTGGAAAATTATCCTGCCGCCGTCAGGCAGCGTTATGACGCCCGTCTTGAGGTCGATCTCCGACCCGTCCGGGACGTGAACCTTGACTCCGCCTTCGATCTCGCCGACCTGGCCGACAGGCAGCGTCACTATCCCGCCCCCTTGCGACACGACGGTCATCGTGGCTCTCTCCGGGTCGATTGTCGTCGCGGGAGGGACCGCTATGACAGTACGGCCGTCCGCCAGCGTCACATCGCCGCCATCGGTGACTGTTATGACCCCGGTGTTCCGGTTGATCGCCGTGTTTTTCGGCACTGTGATTACGGTGCCGCCGTCCGCCAGGATTATCGGCCCGCTGTCGGCCATCGTCGCGACGCCGGCAGCCTGATCGGCAGGCACTGCCGCTGAGGAACCCCCCGCGTTCGCGGAGCTGCCGCCGCCGTTGTTGCTGTCCCCTGTGTTCGCGTTGTTGCCGGCACCGCCGCTTCCGGTGTCGGCGCTGTCGCCGCTGCCGCCGCCGGTATTCTCATTGCCGCTGGCATTGCCTCCATCGCCGCTCCCGCCGCCTTCGTGCTTCGACGTGGCGCCAGTCTTGGCGTCAATGACCTCCTCGTCATCGAATTCGCCGGGGACTTTTCGGGTCTGCCCTCCGACGCCCTTCAAAAGCGGGAGATATCCTTCATCATACGTCCAGGCGCTTGCCTCGCCGGAGCCGAAAACCGCCGTCCAGAAGACCGCCGACTTCGCCTCAACCGCCGTAACGTCCGCGCCGGCCTCTCCGGTGAAGGGCGCTCCCTCGCTGTTCGTCATGCTGGAATAGGCATGGCTGTTCGCCGTCGCGCCGTTGTAAAAGACCCCGACGACGCGCCCCGCGTCTTTCAAAGAGGCCCTGACGCTCGGGTTGAAGGCGACGCTGTTTTGCACAATAGAACCGACACTCAGCGTGCCGACGACTCCGCCGACTTCTTTGTGGCCCCAGACCGGGCCGGCGCTGTAGCAGTTCACAACCTTGCCGTTTTTGAGTTCTCCTGCAACGCCGCCCACGTAGTCGCCCAGCACGACGTAGACCGTCTGCCCGCCGAGGCCGCTGTCCACCGCGCCGCCCGTGCTCATGGTCTTCCCATCGATGTACACGTCGCCCGCCAGCCCGTAGACCGCGCCGGTGCTGTAGCTGTCCCTGACCGTTGAGCTGATGAGCTTGCCCACGATGCCGCCGATATAGTCCGCTCCGGCGATCTCCCCGGTGCTGTAGCAGTTTTCGACGAAGCAGTCAAGGTCAAGAGCGCCCGCGATGCCGCCGACGCGGTTCACGGGGGCGATGACCTTGCCCGTGCTGTAGCTGTTCTTTATGCCGCTGTTCGATTTGAGGATGCCAGCGATGCCGCCTGCGTCGTCGTTCTGGGCTTCCACTGTGCCGGAGCTTCCGCAGTTTTCAACGACGCCGCCGTTCAAGACGTAACCGACTACGCCGCCCGTGTGGCCGCCCCAGCAGATGACGTCGACGGCGCTGTGGCAGTTGACGAT
>JAISFV010000107.1 GCA_031263445.1 Synergistaceae bacterium
CCCTTCGTCTAGAGGCCTAGGACGCCGGGTTCTCAGCCCGGTAACAGGGGTTCGAATCCCCTAGGGACTGCCAATTGACCAGGAGAGAAGAAGGAATGACATACGGCAAAGCCGATCAAGACTGGCTTTGTCGTTTTTTTACATGGAGAGAAAACGAAAGGGTATCCGTGGTAGTATATACAGTGCCTGACGACAGGAAAGACTATCGCGAGCGCCGGTTTATCTCGATAGGCCTGATGTCCGGGATTGAAATAACCGTGGTGTATACGGTCCGTTCTGGAGCATTCAGGATAATATCGGCAAGGAGGTCGCATCCCAAGGAAAGGAGAAAATATCATGAAGAAAGAGCCAAAAGCCAGGACTGACTTCGAATCGCTCCGCGTTATGACGGACGACGAAATAGATTACTCAGATATTCCCCCAGTCGAGGATGAGCTGCTGGAGAAAGGTTTCATAGAGCTGCCGTGCAAAAAATCATCGGTCGCCTGATGGCGATTCCCTTGTCCGTGGCAGGGCTGTACTATGTGTAGCAGGAATACGACTGAATCCGAAAAGAAAGAACTTGAGAGGCTGTCATCCATGAAGGGTACTCCTGGACTATTCCGGCCCAGACGCGCTCGTCACGGACAAGTCAAGGAAAATTTACAGGAGGAGGCCGCCGTTTGCGGACAATTCGGCGAGCTAGGGGTGCGCCAGCCTGATTTGACACGGTACACAGAACGGTACACTCCAACTGGGATGAGGCGTAAACAATGACAGATTGCGGATACATTCGCATTTCTGCCGCTCATTCGCCGAAGATCTGGGAACGATACATCACCGTCGCGTAGCTGGTTCCGGATTCTGCTCTGCGCCCCAGGACCGCCGAGGAGTCGGTATGTTCCAAAACATCCCCTTTTTTTGCGCCCATATCCTTGAAGAGCATTAGCGCGAGGGCTGCCGCACGGCGGGCGTCCACGTCGAGCCCGTCAGTCTCGCCGAAACGGAGGGATTTCAAAACCGCCAGCGTTTTCTTGTCCTCCGCCGCCATTGCCTCTGGCGTCTTGTAGTGGGATAAGTCCATGCTCAGGATGACGATATCGCCTTCCCGGAAAAGCTCCCTGAGTTTGTTCCTCAGTATGAGCAGCCCCATGTCCGGTATCTTCGGGTTCAGCAGCATCGGCACTACCTTCGCGTCAGGGCAGTAGCGCGCTATCAGCGGTATGTGCAGCGTGATCCCGTGTTCGCCGGCGAATATCTCAGGGCGTTCTTCCACGATTCCCGTCGCGCTCAAGGCATCGATGGCTTCTCCGTCCGCTTCGAGCGTTCGCTCCGCCGGCGCCCAGTTTTCTCCGCAGATAGCGGCCTGACGCCGTACCCGCCGAAAATGGTCGGGGGCAAGGAGCCAGACGCGCTTCGTCCCTGGCGGCAGATGTTCGTAAAACCTGACGATCATGGGCAGCGCCAGGCCGTGATGAGGCGTTATCCCACCCAGTATGCCCGAGGGCGTTTTATCCCGCGCCGCCGGTATTCCGACTCTGATCTCGCGCGTCTTTATTTTCCCCTCGTCTCTCCAGTCTTTTTCAGAGCCGACGAATTCCTCCGTCACAGTCACGGAGCTTTCGTCCTCGGAAACTTCGCCCGTCCGGAAATTCTGTTTGTCTGTCGCTTCTTTCAGGACGATCTCATTAAGAAACGACGTGTCGTATATCACGGCGGAAAGGCGAAGGCCGTAACCAAGCCCGGGAAAAGAACCTCCCTCGCGTATGCCGTCTATCCTTGTGAACATGAAACGGCTGGGGCCCAGCAAGACGAGCGTATCGCGGAGTCCGGCGAATTCAGCGGTTTTCTCCATACCATCGAGCCGGTAAACGTTGAAAAACATATCCATCCTCACTCCGCTTCCAGTGACGAGTACAAAAAATTCCCCGTCCGGGCGGAAGAGAATACCCTGGCACTCGTTTTCATTTTCGAGCGGTAGGAAACCCACGCATCTGCCGTCCTCCCCGAAGAAAAAGACTCCGGTCGCGTCCGCTCCGGCATCTTTGTTTTCGCTCAAAACGACCCAGTTTCTCACCTTGCCGGCGTCCGCTTCGCTGACAGCCATGTCTGACACGGGGCGGCCCCCCAGGAAAACCGCCCCTCCGTCCGACAGGGTATAGGCGTCCAGGTTCACTTCGGCTCCCGCAGAATCCGCGACGCAGATAAAAAACGCTGCCATTGCAACCAACGCTGACTTAACTTTGCTCTTCACCATTTTCTCATCCTCTCCTGTCTATTATGCCACGGTTTAGTTGTAACGGCAGCGCGTAGATAAATTATGGAGAGATAACGGCGCTTTTCTTGTCGTCTGTTCTAACCCTGTTGTTTATGGTACACTTAAAATAGCAACGGAGGTGAACGTTGAATGAGTCAGGTCAGAAATTTCATGTTTGTGATATCGTTTTTCCTTGTTTTTTCCGTACAGGCAGCCGCTTCCGCTGCGTATATCGGCGGAACCGAGGCCAAGTCCATCGCCTTTCAACATGCCGGGCTGTCGGAGAAAGAAATATCCGCCGTGTCGGTAAAGCAATATGAAAAGCGGGGCATAAGGCTGTACGATATCACATTTTCGGGCGGCGGCGTAAAGTATAATTATGAGATTGACGCCGTATCCGGTGAGATAGTGGAATATGAACGCAGGAATGAGGGCAGGGCGATACAGAGGACTGATGACAGCAGTCAGGGTTACATCGGTTTCGAAAAGGCAAAATCCATTGCCCTAGTTCACGCGAACGTCCCCGAGAACGAAATCCGCAAGTATGAAGCCGAGCTCGACCGTCATCACGGAGGACGCGCAGTGTACGAGATCGAGTTTGATCATGACAGGACGGAATATGAGTACGATATCGACGCGGAAACAGGTGAAATTGTACGCTGGGAATCCGAATACGACTGAGCCGCGTAAAGTACACGAGCAGCGCTTCTTAAATTTAGCTGTCGTGGACATCGTTACGGGAGACGTTCACGGCAGCCTGTCTTTCATAACTTCGGCCTCCCTTTATCAGGCGCTCTATCATGCCGGCCGCGCCCGTGAACTCCGATGTCAGCGTCAAATCGGCGGCCGCTGAGAGCAAGTCCTTTGTTTTTGAATCTATCGGCATCGCTTCAAGTTCCTCCAGGAGGGTGTCCGCCTCTCCTATGTCCTCGGCGAGCAGGGCATTCCTGAGCCGCGACAGTGTTTCCTGATACCCGGAACCGGAATCCCCGCTGTACGCTCCGTTTCGGGCGTTCCGAATGTATTCCGCGAGCGCCGGCCTGATCCTGCCGATCAAGCCGGACAGGCTTTCACGGAACAGGGCTAGTTCCGCGCTGATAAAATCAGCGTCTCCGTTTTTCCCCGCTTTCTCCAGCTCCGCCGCCATGTGAGAAATCTCATCCGCGCCGATGCTAGCCGACGCGCTCTTGAGCGCGTGAACCTGAGTGATGATCGACGCGGCGCAGGTGCCGTCCGGCGCGCCCGAAAGGATTTCAAGCCGTTTCGCGGCGTCGCGGCAGTAGGTTTCGAGTACCCTGACGTAACCTTCCATCGTCCCGCCCGTGGACGCGAGCCCGCGGGACGTGTCCAGGCCCTCTATTTCCAGAGCAGTCTCAGCCGCAGGCACGGGTTTTGAATTTCGAGCGGCATTCGCTCTCTTCTCTTTCGGGATCCAACGTTCTATTATCTCGTTCAGCTTAGATATCTCTATGGGCTTGGACAGGAAATCGTTAAAGCCGCTTTGCAAAAATATCTCCCTCATGCCGGAGACAGCGTTGGCGGTCAGCGCGATTATCGGGACTGTCTTGAAGTATTCGCCTTCAATCGCGCGGATCGCCGCCGTCGTCTCTATCCCGTTCATCTCAGGCATCATGTGATCCATGAATATCACGTCGTAAATACTTTCTTGTGCCATACGAATCGCTTCCACGCCGCTTCCGCAAGCACGAACTTTCATTTCATAAGGAGCGAGCAGCCCCTCCACGACCTTCAGATTGGTCTCGATGTCGTCCACGACCAAAATACAAGCTGTCGGGGCGGTGAAACTGATTCGGGCGTCCCGCGTTTCATCAACGTCATAAATACGCTCGCCTATTTCCCCAAGCGTTCTGCCGTCTTTGATCTTTTGCGGAATGGCGGCCGTAAACACGCTGCCCTCGCCAAAGACGCTCGAAGCGGAAACATCCCCGCCCATCGCCAGACAGAGCCTCTTCGTTATCGCAAGCCCCAGGCCCGTGCCCTCTATGTTTTTATCCGTGTCGTGGTCGAATCGTATGAAATCGCCGAACAACCGTCCCAAATTTTCCTCCTTGATGCCTATTCCGGTGTCCTCGACCTCGAACGTCATCAATATACCGCCGTCCCCGCGTTTTTCGCCGCGCGCGCTGAACGTCACGCAGCCTTCGAAAGTGTATTTCACAGCGTTGGAGAGTATGTTCAGCAGTACCTGCCGGACGCGGGTTCCATCGCCTTCCAGTTTGCACGGCAGCGTGCCGTCAATGTTCGTCACAAACTGGACATCCTTCTCGGAAAGACGCATACGGATGATGTTAATCACGTCGTTCAGCAGCGAATGGAGCCAATATTCCCTGGGAACGATCTCCATCCTGCCTGATTCTATCTTGGAAAAATCCAGAATGTCGTTGATAATCGAGAGCAGGTTGGTTCCGGCGTGCCTCACATGTTCGGCGTTTTCGCGCACCGATGACGGCACGTTCTCCCGAAGTATCAGCTCGGACATGCCGATAACGGCGTTCATCGGCGTGCGTATCTCGTGGCTCATCTTCGCGAGGAACATGGATTTGCTTCTGTTCGCCTCGTCCGCGCGCATAGCGGAGAGCC
>JAISFV010000108.1 GCA_031263445.1 Synergistaceae bacterium
GGGAACTGCTGGGGAACCGGAAGGCTCGCCGAATATCCCTGCGGCGTCAGCGAGCCTCCGCCATTCGTACCGCGCAGGAAATCCTGCTTCCCGGCCTGCCCGTTGGGATCTGGGTTTTGCTCCCGCCCGCGCGCCGCCATCGCGGAAGAATCCATAATCTGAGGCGCCGTGTTGCTTCTCATTACATTCGTGTTATTGTTTCCCTGAACCGGGGCGTTATTCCGGTCCATCTTCTCCGGCTGAAAATCATCGACGACCGGCTTCGCGGAGAGAGCCTGCATTTTCAGCGTCCGCAACTGGCTCGCCGCCTGAGCGTCGTCCTTGTTCGAGTAGTAACGCGGCAGCGTAATGACTGGACGAATCACGCTCTCTTTGCTCTCTTTCTTAGTCCCCTCAATGATGATCTTCCGCGTCCCCGGTTCATGCCTGTCTTGAGAAACAGGCTGAGGAGCGGCGGTTTTTCTGTCGCGCCTCATGGACGACGCCAATTCCGCGAAGCCGGAGGGCTGCGGGATGCGGTAATTTTTCGCAGGGTTTTCCCTCACGTTTCCTCCAGTCTTGAACTTCGCCTGTACGGTTATGCCGATAAGCAGGAGGGCGACGCAGAGGATAAACAGGGCGATGACCCGCTTGCTGTAACCCGCCGCCTTCTTCCCGCTACGCTCCACCTGAACGCCGTCTTTCAGATCACTGCCCATCGCTGACACCGTGCCTCGCTTTAAAATCTTCTATCTTTTGCTGTATGGCGCGCACCTCCCGGAACGCGTCATACACCGCGCTGCCCGTCACAAGAATGAGAACGAGCGCCCCCACCGGAACCAAGATCATAGTCAGCACGAGATAAGCGGGCGGGGAGAAACTGAAAACGGAACCGTCCCACCCATACCGCGACATGACCAGAAAAAGCGCAATATGCGCGGACAGCATGAGGCATATGAACAGTCTGTCTAATTTCAAATTCCTTTTCATGCTCTCCCATTGCAGCGTTTCCCTTGATTTAGCCCTTTCCTTATAAGGTTTTCTCACAGCCATTCCCCCCTCATTTACCCTTTAGCCGGGTTATGACAACCCTGTCCTGATGAGCGCCAGTTCCAACTATGAGCGCCGCTTTATCGAACACTCTGTCCACGATGTACATGCCGTTCGCGGCCCTGTAGTTAGCGATGACTTCCTTCTTATGCTCATATACGACCAGCACTGGAGCCTCGACGCTCTTTCGCGTTGCGCCTTCACTGAACTGAATGTAGGTTTTCACCCCGTCGTCCCAGACCCGGACGGGCTTCCAACGAAGCGAATCCTTTCCCCGTATCTCGTATTCGAGGTGCAAATCCTCGGGATTGACCGTATAGCCGGAGGCGAGAGCCGTGACGCTCTCTCGCTCTTTCTTTTTTTCGGCCATGAAAGCGTCCCACGCTTTTACAGAATCGTCGGGGTAGCTGAACGACACGGAGGGCATGAAATTCGTCGCGCTTGAGACGAGATCGAGCTGGTACGTCCTCCTGTCGGTGTTTATGATCACGTTCGTCGATATGTCGGCCATGAGGGGCTTTATAAGCACATGGGTCTGTTCGCTGCCGGATGGCCCCGAGCGGCTTGGCGAAAACGTCCAGCGGACGGAATCGCCGGGATGGACGCCGGTAACGGCTTCACCAGGCTGAAGGATAACGTCCGTGACGTACATGGGCCGGCATACGACTTTAGGCGTGTAGCTGCTGTAAGCGATCACGACGGAACCCGATACGCCGGTCATCGGAGGGACCGCTCCTTTGGCCTCGCCGAACTCCCTGACCAGTTCGAGAGCTTTGCTGTCTATCTCCCTCAGCGTCAAATCCTCGATGATATCGGCCCATTGCCGCGCCCGCTGTTCTTCCTCGTACTCGCGTTCCGTTATCTCCTGAATGTTCTGGCCAGCGCCATATCTTCCATTCGGGCCGCCCATCGCGCCGAAATCATCATCGTAACCGCTGGAAGCAACGGCTTTAAACTGTCCTTCGCCGTAGACCGGAGCGTTCTCCAACTGCCCCGCGTATTTCTCCGGGTCGGCCAGATCGACGTACTGCCCGCCGCCCTTGGCGTCAGCCATGAGGATCAAATCCGCTATATCTACGGAGATGATTTTTCCGTCGTACTCTATTTCCACCGTATCGCCGACGTCAGTGGGCTTTTCGTCTTTTGACGGCGTTACGGCGGGAGTCTCGTTCGCCTTTTCCACCGCGTTCCTGAAATCGTCCGAGACGGCCTGCCATATCTCGGAGCACTCGCCCTGAGCTGTGAAGGTCAGCGCGTGACACAGCAGGGAAATGAACAGTACGGCAAACAGTTTTTTATTCGTTTTGTTTATTTTGCTCAGTATCTTCATTTGAATGGCCTCCATTCCGCTTACAGGACTTCCGAAAAATTGAAGTCCGTTATGAAAATCCCCAGTGGGTTTTGAAGCACCTCCCGCATAGCGTCCGGCGTGACGACCGCCATCGTGAAAATGCCCCGGTAACGTTTTTCCGAAACCTTGTCGCCGCCTAGGGTATAGCGTTCCTCAGTCCATTCGGCCTGCCAGGTTTCGGCGCTCATTGACAGGACGCTGTTGACCGTAACCTGAACCGTCTCCGTCTCGCCGATGACGACCGGGTTGTTAGCGTTGTAATAATCCTGGTACTTTTTCTCGGCGGCGGTGTTCGCCGGCGTAGAACTGTAGACGAAATTCATGAGGTGAAGCTGCGCCTCCGGATCGTTGAATACCGTCTTCAATGACCAGACGTAGCGCCCGGCGTGGGCTATCATCAGTCTGGCGTCTATCCTCGACGGAGACGCCGGTTCCACCGCTATCTCGTATCCGTGCTCGTCCACCTGGACGATATAGGGGACGACGGTCACGCGGCCCGCCATGCGGATGACCGAGAAAACGCAGGCCGCGCAGCAGAGTATCAAAACCACTGATATGCGCCGCCACTGCGCGGCGTTCTTCGAGAGGTGCCCGTACCGTTCGGCGGCCTCCGTGCGTCCCGCGAGAAACGGGTTTAACGCGAGTTCTCTGGATTCTTCATTGCGTTTGCCAGCCATGATTCCTTACCTCTTTTCTCCGCTTTCTTTCCTGTTCCTGTCAGAAGCGAACGAACCCCATGTATCCGAAGCGCCCGCCTCTTTCGGTTCGGATACATCCCTCGCGGCGTTGGAACCGGCGATGGTGACGTTGCCAGCCACTGCGCCTGAGACCCGCGATGACGTTTTGGGCTGATTTGCCCCTCCAGGCGGGGCTGAGAGGTTGTCGGCCCCGCTGTTTCGGACATCGGCGAACTGCGCTGTCCTTTGATGATCCGAGTAAATCCGATCGCCGGCCGCGCGGGGACCTCCGGGCTGCGGCCCTGTCATGAGCGTGGAAAATGCTTCCTTCGCTCCGGCCGCTTTTGCCTCTCCGGGAGTTGAGCCGGTATCCCTCGCCGCCTGTGATGTGTACGAATACGCCTGAGCCGCCTGGGATACGGTACTGCCCGCTCCCATAATCCCCTGCGCCGCCGTCCGGCTCGTGTTGAACACCGTCATTCCGAGGCCGTATCCCGCGGCTGCCGCGGCGCGCATCGCCCCTCCGTCCATGCCCGACACGGAGCCGGTCATGACGCTCGACGCGAATTGCGGCACGGCTTTCAGGAGCATGTAGAAACCGAGCAGAGCGCAGGCCATAGGCATTAGGAACGAGAATACGCTCTCTCCGCTGCCGAGTTGAGCGGCTATCATGTCGGGCCAGCCGGACATGATGTTACGTACCGCGCCAAGGCAGAGGCAGAGCATGAGCATCTTCATTCCCACAGCGGCGAGAGCTTTGATGTAACAGAGAAAGATGTCCCTGAAATACCCGATTACGAAGAACGACGCGGTAAACAGGCCGCCTATCAGGATGAAAACCGACTCCACTTCCACCACCAGAACGGTGGAGACGATGAGGAAGAAGAGGCAGTTTATCAGGAAGATGATGAAGGTCATGCAGATGATCAGACCCACGTCAGTCCATCCGAGACCCGTCGTGAAATCGACGAGCGGCGTGACCACTTTCGAGAAGAGGTCTATCAGCCCTCCGAAACTGATATCCTGCCCCGATATCGCCGATCCTATCTTCTTTATGGAGAGCGGAATGAGCGCTAATTTCTGCGGGGCGCTCAGAAGCCAGACCAGCAGCCCGACGATGAAGGCGTACCGGACGAAGAGCGCGACGATGCCGTCCATAGTGAGATGACAGGAAAGAGCCAGGTCCTTCACGCCTATGGCGAATCCTATGAGCGCGGTCACGGCGAGCAGTTGAAGGGCTATTTCCCCAGCCTTTTGAAGCCATCCCTCGCAGGCGTCCATGATAGAGACGTAGAGTTCCGCCATAGCGACGTTCGCTATTTGCGCGTCCGCGCGCGGAGCGAAAAGCAAAATACAGGCTAAACAAGTCAGAAATATTAGCGGCAGGGTGTAATCACGCGGATTATTCATGCAATCGCCTCTAGTTTCCGAGCCTGTCGATGAGGCTCTCGTCGGGGACATACACGTTATCCTCGTTTCCCCGTTTGAAAAAAGCCTCTATACGCCGCCTGCTCAGATCGTCGCGGGCGCGTTCGGCCTCGTAAGCGGTTCCCGCCATCTGAGCCTGCATCATCTGGAGATGCCGCAGTTTCATCGCGTCCTCGGCGAGGAAGCCTAAGAGCTGGTTCGTGGCCTGGATGAGTTCGTTGCGGCCTTTGGCGGAGCTTGCTTTATTCTGCAATTCCGTCAAAGCGGAAGCGTCGTCCGTAACAAGTTCTTCCATCGAGACGCCTATCGCCTCCATGGTCGAGCGTACAGTTTCCATCTGCGTGTCGGCGATATTCCGGTATTCAGCGGAGAAATCGCTTACCGCGGAGATGCCGCTCAAATCCGCGTAGCTCTTGAATCTGCGTTTCAATTCCTCGTCCATATTCGCGAGGTTGTAGGCGAGCCCCTTCGTCTTGTCGATGATCCCCTTGACCTTCGAGTAGATTCCTTTAACATCCCGGAATAACTGATCCGGTATCGTCAGTGTGTTGTAGATCATGTCTTGGATCATCGTTATCTGGTTTTGTATCTGCTCGGCGAGCTGCGCTACCTGCTCGATGAGTTCCGCATTGTTGGCGAGCTGCGTTATCTCCGTCGCGCCCCCGGTCAGACCGCCTCCGGCGTATGCGGCGTTGGCGGCGAGACAGAAGAGCAGAGATAGAGCGATTACCTTTTTCAGTTTCCTCATATAAATCCTTCCTTTCGAGAAAGACAGAACCTCGGGGCTCCGCCCCGTACCCCGGCCGGGAGCTTGCTCCCTGCACCCTGTTTATAATTTTTCTTTTTCTCCCGAAGGGGAAAAAGAAAAATTTATAGAAGGGGTCAAGGGGCTCGCCCATTGCGGGTTTTGGGGAAGAGCCCAAAGGTCTTGCCTTTTTTCTTTATACTTTTCCATCCAAGCGTCGCCCCAATCAGCGAG
>JAISFV010000109.1 GCA_031263445.1 Synergistaceae bacterium
AACCGCGTCCCAGAGGACCATGGAGCGCCTGGGATATGGATTTGCCGACATCTTTTGCGGCAATTGCCACTCCCCGCCATCCCATATCGTCCACGAGGAAGGAATCGCGATCATGTCCGCGCGCCCGACCGCAAGCAATCCGGCGATCTCGGGATAACGGACCTCATCCCCTATGATGATGCCTATTCTCCCGATGTCCGTGGTAAAAACCGGAATGTCATCGCCCGGCGACGCCCATAACTTTTCCCTGCCGTTCAAGTGCGTCTTGCGGTAACGCCCCGCCGCATTGCCCTTTCGATCGTAAAGCACGGCTGTGATATAGTGATTATCCCCCTCCGACTCAACGAACGTGCCGACGAGGTATGAGCCGCGTTCCCGCGCGAGCTCCGCGAAAAAACCCGTGTCCGCCGACTGCTTCGTAAACTCTGTCCCATAGAGCGCGTTTTCCGGAAGGACGATGATGTCCGAAGGCCCGGACGTTTCGGCGAGTAGCGAGCGGATCTTGGCCGCGTTGTATGCCGCGTCGTTTTCCTTTGGCCGGAACTGCGCGACATACCCCTTCAATTCCCGGGGGTTCGCGCTCTTCACATAGTTCCACGGAGCGATGTGCAGCATTAGGTCTTTGTACAGCGCGGGGCGGCGCGCCTTTAAGAGTTCCTTGCCGGCATTGCTGTATCGCGCCGGATCAATTGTCGCGTAAGCGACCGTCGTTGGCCCTGTCTCCGACTCTTCATCAGTCATAAGCAGGGGAGTTTGCGCCAGACAGGAGCCGTCAGGCGCCCAGATCGCGCTGCCGCCGATCATATGGAAGTTGTTTTCCGTATTGGAGCGGTTCGCGCTTACGATGAACAGACCGTTTTGGATAGCCCGCGCGGGAAGGGCGGCGATCGCCTGCGACGTGGAATTCGTCGGGAATGCCAGCACATCGGCGCCGCCCAATGCCGCTAGCCGCGCGCTTTCGAAATACGCGGAATCCATGCAAATGTTGATGGCTATCCTTCCCAGCTCCGTGTCGAAGACCGGGACCCCGAGGTCGCCGTAGCTAGACCAGTGCTCCTCCGTTTCCCACTGATGAGTTTTTCGGTATGCCCCGATAAAGCCCTTCGGGCCGACCAGCGCGGCCGCGTTGTAATACAGCCCGGTCGCCCTGTCCGCCTCGGGCAGGCCGAAAACGACATACGCGCCATACTTTGCCGTCAATTTGGAAAAAACATCGGTGGCCTTGCCGGGGAGCGTGTCAACAAAGGGGGCGATCGCCCTGCGGTTTGCGTAGTGATACCCTGTTGTCGACATTTCAGGCGCCACAATCAGCCTCGCTCCGTTTTTCATGGCCTCCTCAAAAACGCCCGCGAGCGCCTCTATGTTTTTGTCGCGTTCGTTCAGGATCGGATTGAACTGCAGGACGGCAGCCTTGAACGGCCGATGCGCGGCGGTCGACTCCCGCGCGAAAATTGTCACAAGCAGCAACATGCAGAACATCAGCAGTCTCTTCATGGAACCCCTCTCCTTCCTCATCTCCTGAAATCTATGACACGCCCTGCAACATTTATACTCCGCCGCTTTTTTAGTATTCCCTCTCGATGACGACCTCCCCCGTGCCGCCGTCGATTCGCACGTAATCGCCCGTCCTTATGACATCGATCGGATCGGCGCCGTCGAAGTCGACCACGGCGGGCAGGTTCATGCTGGCGAGCGCGACGCCCAGCCGCGCATCCACCTTTGTCGCCACCCAGCCGGCGGGACGGACTCCGGCTATAAGAGCGCATTTGAAGTGCGCGGAAAAACCGTTCGATCCCTTCGCGCATGGCACGACGAGGATCTTGTCCTTGATGCTTACTCCATAGTTCACGTTGCCCTTTTCGTAGATCACTCCGTCCACGTCGCCCAGCGCTCCGGAATTTCCAGCAATGCTGTCGGGACAAACGACCGCGTATCCCTCCGCCTTCCCGGGGACCGCGCCGCGCCCCCGAATCGTATGAACCGTCATCGCCGCGATCCCTCCCACCGTCCGCTGAGCGCCGAGTCGATGCAGCGGTACATATCTCCGTAATACACGGGCGCTTTCGTCTGATTCCTTATGCTGAACGCCTGCTTCGCTCCGTTAATCGCCATTGCCTTGGAATGCGCATGGCTTTCCTCGCGCATCACGACCGGACAGCTTCCGGTCAGCAAGGCAGCGCCGGAATCCTCTATGGTCCTCGTATAGCCGTTCACGTCAGCCATCGCCCTGGTGGCGTAATCCGTCCAAATTTGCAGTTCCACTCCGTCTTTCACGCGCCGTCCGTTCAAGCGCTCCGCGATGTCTTTGATTTCGTCGAGCGCAAGGTGCGGGCACCCGACGGACACAAAATCCACGGCCCCCCGCCCCGGGGAGCAGATCATATCGAGCGAGGCTTCGCAATCCTTCCGCGTGATGACGGCCTCATGCTCTATCCGCTTTGGCCCAACCGCCATCTCGAGCGTGCGGGCTTCCGGCGTGACTCCGACGATGTGGCAGAGCTCCGTCGCGCTTGTGACGGAGATGGACGAGCAAAACTGCCTCAGCCTGTTGATCTCCATTCCATGAATTTCGCCAGCCAGGACAGGGACGACGTGCTTGGGGATCATCCGTCCGATGGTGAATCCAATCAAATCCCAGTCGTATACGCTTTCGGCCTCGCACTCAAGGCGTACGAGGCAGTCCGCGAAGCGGTTTTCCCCGGAATGCATCCCCCACTTCGGCGTCCTGCCGGTAATAGCGGCGCAGACAGCGGCCTCGACCCCGTCTGAATTGCCCATGGCCCCGAAGAGGGAATTGCTGATAACCACGTTGCTGGACTCCGTGGAGACGAAGTGCTCGCCCATCATCGGAATCCAACCGACGTAGTAAGGCGTGCATGAGTCGACGATCTTGACCCCCTGCTCCCGCGTTGCCTGCAAATATGCCCAGTTCCGCTCAAACCGCTCCTTGGAAACATGCGTGCGCTCGCGCTCCCTGAAATCACATGCCGCCGCGCAGGTCTGCGTCTTGCAGCAATCCGCGAAACGTTCTAACGCCACTGGCCCGTCGCCGCAGAGGTAAAACTCCGAAAAAATCTTTTCGTAATTCTCGTCCCCGGCGTAGCAGTCAAGATAATGCTGCGCCCCTATAAACAGAGTGGCCCGCGATACCCGGCACATCTCCTCCGCCCCCAGCACTTCCGCGTAGCGCACGTTGAAGGCCATCGCTCTCTGCCTAAACGCGCCGTACTCACCGTCCAGCATGCGGCGGTCGTCATCCGTAAGCCTCGGCATCCGCTTCCCCCCTCAGGCGTTTTGTCCTTTGTTCCTCACTGGAGGATTACTTAGCTATTATAGTATTATATGATATGAAATATTTCAAGTCTAAAAATTGATTTTATGACATATTATTGCCAGAGATCTTTCAAGAGCATCCATGTGAAAAATCACCTTATCCTTGATTAATGCCTAGTTGCTATCAAACGTCCGTTTTTGACGTGACTCCGGCGCGCATCCGCAGGGTGCTTAAAATCTTTACCCTTCAGGCCCCTGGCGATAAATCAGCCCTTCCTTATGGAATGACGCTTATCCGCTCAATCTGATTGGCTTGGGCTGATGCGTTTGCCCTGCCATAAAACGCAGGGCAGACGCATGAGATTTTCCAGTTTATTAATGTAAATGCTCTAGTGCTACTCAAAAACACTTGAACAGCGAATTATTTCCATAAATATTTATGGTGACTATAATTCTTGATACGCCTGAAAGGCGTTTTATCAACCACATTCTTTTGTTCTGGAAATCTACATGGCCGCTTGGAATGTGGTTCTACGAGACGATGTT
>JAISFV010000114.1 GCA_031263445.1 Synergistaceae bacterium
CGCTTTCAGCAAGCAGTTTCTTGGACAATATTATCTCTCAAAAAAATCTTTTATCCCGTGAGCATAGTATTCCCAACGAATCTTCACTAACAAAGGAACTCGTATTCGCTTGGTGCGATGATGCCGACGGCAACAGCGGGTACAGGGCGCAGATCATCCGAGGATTTGCAAGGCATGCTGATATTGAAACTGTAAACAATAAAGCTGTTATTTTCTTACAAGCAGTAAAAAAGTGCTAATTTATAATTGTGTGGGTTCCTTGTTACGATAGTCTCTTTGGAAGATACATGGGTCTTGTAGGGCAATGCTGTTAAATGTAAACTAGTTATGCGAGTATGTGACCTCGTGCGCTGTCTCGCGGTTGGGAATGGTGTTAAGCCGCGTTTGTGCCGTAGGGGATTCGCAGCCAATAATTATTCGGTTCGGAAACCGTCCCTGACGGCATAATTTCTTGCGCCTTTTAACTTCTTTTTCTGCTAGGTTGAAATATACTGTATAATGTTTTAAAGAGAGGCTGATTTATTGTCAGGCTCCTGAAGGGTAAAGATTTATGCCCTTGCGGCTCTGGCCTTCCTAAGACGGTAAAATGCCGTTTCGGCGAATCAGTCAGTGTTTCATTGAGAATAGGCGGCCTGTTGCGCGAAGGAGAAGTGATTGTTTGAATAGATTGCCTGAGTTGAAGATAGGGAAGCACGTTTCCAGGTACCCGATAATCCAGGGTGGCATGGGCGTCAAGATATCCGGGCCGAAGCTGGCCGGGGCCGTGGCGTCGAACGGGGGGATAGGGACCATAGCGAGCGTGGGGCTCGCCTGCGACCACCCTCAGTTCAACGGGAAGAACTACTTCGACATTAATGAGATAGCGCTGGCCGATGCCGTGCGGATCGCGAGGGAGAAAGCGCCCGGCGGCGTCCTCGCGGTTAACTGCATGGTCGCGCTGACGGACTATGACCGGCAGGTCAGGAGCGCTTGCGAGGCCGGCGTGGACATGATCGTGTCCGGGGCCGGGCTGCCCATGAAACTGCCGGAGTACGCAAAGGACTACCCCGACGTGGCGCTCGTTCCGATCGTGAGTTCCGTGAAGGCGGCAGATTTGATCATGCGCAAATGGGGGAAGCTCTATGGCAGGATCCCTGACGCCATAGTTGTCGAGACGCCGCTCTACGCCGGCGGACACCTTGGCGCGACGAAGATGGAGCACGTGAGCGACCAGGCCTTTTCTCTCGAATCCGTGGTGCCAGATCTCGTCAAGTACCTCTCGGACACCGTGAAGGCAGACGTGCCGGTGATAGCCGCAGGCGGGATATGGGATCGTTCGGACATAGACCGCGCTTTCTCGCTCGGGGCGAGGGGCGTTCAGATAGGCACACGCTTCGCGTGCACGGAGGAGGGCGACTCCTCGATGAGGTTCAAGCAAGCATACCTGGACGCGACGGACGACGACGTGGTCGTGATCATGAGCCCGGTCGGGATTCCAGGCAGGGCGCTCCGCAATCCGTTCGTGGCGAAGTACATAGAGGGCTACGTGGAGAGCAAGCCGTGCCTCGCCGCCTGCCTGTCGCACTGCACGTATCTCAGGGAGCGCACGACGTTCTGCATCGCGGGCGCGCTGGTGGATGCGTATACCGGCGACTGGGACACTGGCCTCTTCTTCTGCGGCACCAACGTCTCAAAGTGTACGAAGATCGAGAGGGTGTCGGACATCTTCGAGGAACTTTTGGGCGGCTTGGCGTAATTAAAACCTTCATTCTTTAAGCCTCTAGCCGGCGCTGACATGCGCCTATTTGGACAGTTTCGAAAGATTGTCCAGTTCCTTGACCAGCGGCTTTATCTTCGCCCCGTCCGCTTTGCTCGCCAACGCCTTCTTGGCGTCCAGCGCGCTGCCCCAGTAAGCCTTGTTGGCGTCCGCGTTCCTGTTGATGGTGGCGCCGCTCAGCGCTATCCCTGCAAAGAGGCCCCTCGACATGGAGTAGCTGTATATGGAGGCATCCGCGCGGGAATCCGTGGCGGCCTGAGCGTCGCGCCCGACAGGCCCCGCCGCGATGCTCACGTCCCCGCCGAGCTTGAAGCTCTTCCCGCCGGTGAAGGCCTGCAGGCCATCCTGATTGATGATGACGAGGACTAGCCCGACCTCCTTCACGCCTATCTGGAGGCCGAACGACCCTCCCACGATGGAGACGAACGACGGGCCGCCCCACCCTTTGCCCTGCCTTACGAGGATGACGCCCTCGCCCGACAAGCCGCCCAGCCCGATCCCGGCCTGTACCACGCTGGGGAATATGGCGACGCCCTTTGCGGACTTGATGGCGTGGGCCATGGAATCCGCGTCGCTCTGCTCCCGCATCTTCCGGAGCAGGTTCACGGATAGCCTGATGTGCTTTTCGTGCTGCGTTTCCGCGCCGTAAGCCTGCGGCATCGACGCGAGATGAAAGATAACGACCGCCGCTGTCAAAAGCGCGATTGCCCTGAATTTACCCGACATAATAGCCTTGCCCCCTTAAAAACCGTACTTCCCGCTGTCCATCTCGGCGTCCCGTATGCCGGACAGGAGCGTCACTCCGTCCGTCATTCCCTCTCCCTGCCGTGCCCGGACGAGCCATTTCTCCCCGAAGTCCGTCCACTCGGCTTCAGTCCTTCCCCTGAATGTGGCGCCCTTGCCGAAAAACCGTTTGCCCTCTCCCGTAAGCTGCCCGAACAGCTTCTGCTGCTCGCTCCTGGAGACGGTGACCCAGTTTACCCTCGCGGCCCTCACCAGGCTGCCGTCGTGAAGCACCTCGAAAAACCACTTTTCGTCTGCGGTCCCCCACCTTCTGATCTTGATCCCCTCTTTGGCGTCCACGGTCTTTTCGGAGACGTGATTGCCGAGGAACTTGGACGCGTCCTCCAGCGATTCCCCCGGGGGGATCCGCCTTATCAGAGTAAACGCGCCGGAAGGGGACAGAACCGCCTCTGACTGCGAAGCAAGGATCAGCGAGATAAAAATAGAAGTTAAAAAAATTCTAAATGCCGCGTTGCCAAAAATTTTTCTCACTCTCCGCCATTCAAACCTCACTTCGTGAATTATAATGTTCGTAATATATCACATGACGTCGTTTGCGGAGGCAGCAAAGATGCGGATAAACGGAGAATCGATACGGTCATTCATATGCGTCTGCCCGACGCCGGACGCGCTGGGCGAAATCACGGGCTTTTTGAGGGACTTGAGCGGTTTTAGAGGTTTCAAATGGGCGACGCCGGAGCAGATTCACATCACCCTCCGCTTCCTTGGTGACGCGGTTCCGTCGCTCGTCACAAGCATGGACTCGGCCCTTTCCGGCATCGGTGGTATGAGGCAGTTCAGGATCTCGCTTGCGGGCGCGGGGGCGTTCCCGAGCCTCGCGCGCCCCAAGGCGCTATGGCTTGGCGTCAGCGAGGGGGGGCAGCAGCTCGCGAAACTGGCGTCGAAGACGGAGCAGGCGGCGAGGAATTCCGGCTTCCCGCCAGACGAAAGGGGGTTCACTCCGCACGTGACGATCGGGCGCGCCCGCCAGGACGGCGCAATGTCCACCGAACTCGCCGAGGCGCTCAAAAAAGCCCCGTCCCCGTCGTGGGAGTGCGCTTCCTTCGTGCTCATGAGAAGCGTCCTTTCGCCTGGCGGCGCGGTCTACAGCCCTATCAAGGAATACCCGTTGTGAGCGCCAATTCAAAAAGAAGCGAGAGGGGCCGAACAAGCCCCTCTCGCTTTGTAGGGGCGGCAACCTGCCGCCCGCTGTATGTATGTCCTCTAGTGTCAGCCCTTCCTGCGGAGGAGCGTCACCGCGCCAGTCGCCGCGAGCAGGCCGAAGAGGCCGAAGCCCGCGTCGCACCCGCCGCCGGAGCCGCCCTTGCCGGGCGTTACGCTGCCGCCGCCGTCATCGACCGTTACGGTCCTTGAGCCGGATTCATAGCCGTCAGCGGAAGCCCTCACGGTGTAGCTGCCAGTGAACTCCGTCAGGCTCGCGAGCGCAGGGGTGAACGCGTATGCGGCCACGCCATTGGCGTCCGTGTCGGCGTCCATCGTCGCGATGGCTGTGCCGTCGCGGAGTAGGTCAAACGTCACCTTGACCCCTGCGGGCGCGCCGGCGACTGTGACGGTGCCGCTGATCTCAGTCGCGCTGTTCACCGCGTTGCCGAACGTGAAGTCGTCAACGGGCTGGTCGGGGTTGACCGGGTCGTTCGGGTTGTCGGCGTCGCTCAGATCCTTGAGCGCGTGGAGGATCAGCTCGTTGTTGGCCGTCGCGCGGACTTCCCACTTGTCGTGCACCGGGCGGCCGTTGTTGTCCGTCACTACGATGCGGGGCTGCAGGGTCTGGACGCCGTCGCCCTTGAGCACTATGACGTTGTCCCCTGCCTTCGCGTTGACGGACGGAGCCGTCACGTACACCTTGTCGTCAGGGGCGACGGTCGCCGCGAGGCTCACGCCGCCGTTAGCAATGAGGTAGTCCACGTTGCCGTCCGAGACATTCGTGTAGATGTAGCTGTTCTTGTCGAAGAGCAGGGAGCTCTCGATCGCGTGGGTGCCGCCGACCGACTTGACGCCGCCGCCTGAGGCCGCGTAGATATAGTTGCGGTAGCCGGTGGTGTGGTCGCCGGCGACCTCAAGCGTCCCGTTGACGAGGAACGGGCCCGCGAAGTCGTTCTGCGTGTTCGTGAACCGGACGACGCGGCCGCCGAAGATGCGGATGCCGCCGTTGCCCGTGATGAAGTTGCCCACCGTGCCGCTGAAGTTGAAGTCGACGGCGTTGCCGAAGTTCTGGCCGGTAGTCCTCAGCGTGGCCGGGGAGGAGGTCAGGACGACTTCCGGCGTCGTCGCGCCGAGGTCGATCGTGCCGGTGCCAGTCAGCCCGTCTACGCGCGCCCATACCGAGCGGCGATCCGCCCATGCGTTGGCACCTGGAATGTGCCTGAAGGCCGCAGCGAAGCTGGCGTTGTCCGGGTTCGGGGCGGTCTCGTCATCGAGGCGGAACGTCGCGCCCTCGGCGACGTTCAGGGACTTGAATATGTTATCCTCGAACGCCGACGGGTTCGCTGGACCGGCGGTCGTGGCGACGATGCGGAGCGTGCCCTGGCGGACGTCTACGCGGACGTTCTGCACGAAACCAGCCTGGGTGTGCGTCTTGTCCCCGCCGAAGCTCTCGAGCGCCAGGAGGCCGCCGTTGAAGCGGGCGGCTGTCCAGTCCGCGTCGCTGCGTGCGACGGTGCGGAGCGCGTTGTTGGCGGAAATCCCGGTGCTTTGAGTATTAGCAGCTAGGTCAACATCGTTATCGATCGCGTCCTGATAATAGTCCAGGTGGTTGTTCGGACGGATCACGAGGACCGTGTCAGCCGAGGCCAGCCTGATCTGGAAGGGCAGCGCGCCGCCCTTGGACTGCCTTGCGGCCGGTACCCCGTTATTCCACGCAGGAGCAGCAGTGTCTGGTACGGTGTACGTACTGCCGGCGGCGTTCGGCTGATTGAGTTCCAGCACGCCCTTGCCGGCGAACGTTCCGCGCCAGCCGCCGACGGTGTAGAGAATCCCGTTGCTGGCACTCGGCGTCACGTCAACAAGTTGGGCAACCTGTGCTAAACCAGCAGCGGCATCCGCATGATAATAATATCCATAGCCGTTCGCGCCAGTAGGTTGATTATCTGCGTCAAGCAAACGGACCACAGCGGAACCAAGCACCTGGTCGAAGAGCACGTCGTCGAACAGGAAGCCGGAAGGCCGTGTATAAGCAGTGCCGGACGTGAACGGCCGGGCGACGTTAGTGACCTGGAGGAACCCGGCCTCGTCCCCGTCGCCGAAGTCAACGATGCCGTTGCCGTCTGCCGTCGACTGCAGGTGAGAGATCTGCTGACCGTGGTTGTCCAGGTCCAGGGTAGCCGTCGCGCCCTCGAAGCGTATCGACTGCGTCGACGGAACGATGTTGTCATGCCCATACTTCACGGAACCCGCCTCTATGCGGAGGCCATCGGTTCTGAAGATATTTGCTGCAACCGGAGCACCAATAACGCCTGCACCATAGATGTTGCCTCCAGGATAAGGAGCGATCCAAGGGACGCTGTGGGAGTTGAGGCCAGCCTCGCGGATGAGCCATGTACCCGCGCCGCTCTTCAACACCGGAGTCGGGCGGTCGTTCTGGTTACCTATCGCTGCGGCTAAGGTTACAGGCAAGAATGTATTAGTCCCCAGGGTGACAGGGAACGTGGCTGCCGTGCGCACGTCGCTCGTCAGTGTCTGATTTACTGGCACAGTGACCCTCGCCGGAAGCGGGAACCATACTCCATCGCCAACAGGTACGGCTGTGTAATCAGAGACAACCGTCAGGCGGTCCCCGACAGCGGCATCTAGATCATTCACCCACTGGTTGAAACCCGACACGGTAACACCAGCATCATTCGCCGCCAATGTTAGGGGGTTTGTTGGGGCTGTTTCCCCATTTGATTGAAAAGTCAGGCCGTTCCCAGCGACAAAAGTAAAGTCTCCGGAATCCTTGTCGAGAGTAAAACCCGCTGTGTCCGCGCCAGATGACGGCGTTATGGAATCGCCGCCAGAACTAGCCTGCCATACACTAGGGCTCGTGGCGCTAGTGATGTCTCGCGTGGCCCAGGCGGCGCCTGAGAACGCGATGACTAGCACCGCAGCCAATGCAAGAAATTTCTTGCCTTTCATTAAATCTGCCTCCTTCCAATATCTCCCGGGGAGTTTTAACTGCCTGAACGCTTCATCCCCGTAAGTTCCTCGGCGCTATGTACCCCTGGCGCCATCCACTCCACGCGACAATAAACTGTCTCATCGCCTCTAAATTTTCGCCTACCACCCCCCGGCTCCCGTTCGTCCAGTGTTAAGAATGGGCCATAGTCACGAAAAGGCGGGGGTCGGATGTCAGAGGGGACGGACTGGAGCATCTGGGACAGATCTCTCGGGACGGCGGCGGACAAAAAACTGTCCCGCGCCATCGGCTGCTCGGAGGACTCCGTGACCAACAGGCGCAGGAAGCTCGGGATAAGGCCGTTCACGCAGAATCTCATCGACTGGCCCGCGTGGGACGGGCGTCTGGGCAAGGACACGGACGAGCGCCTGGCCCGTGAGATCGGGTGCGCCGCAGCCACCGTGCGGAGGCGGCGCAAGGGGCTCGGCATAGGGTCGTTCGGGGGCGCGGGCGGCGGGAGGCCGCGCAGGATCGACTGGGCGAGGTGGGACGGCATACTCGGCACCGCGCCTGACCGTGAGGTGGCGGGGCGGATAGGCTGCTCCGTCCGTCCCGTCGAGAAGAGGCGGGCCAGGCTGCGCGTGGCGGCGTTCAGCAGACACGCCAGGGTGGACTGGGCCGAGTGGGACGGCAGGCTGGGCCTGGCCACCGACCGCGAGACGGCGTCGGCCATCGGCTGCTCGCTGGTAGCGGTCGAGCAGAGGCGGGGGAGGCTCGGTGTGAAGCCTTACACGAAGAACGACAGGATCGACTGGGCGAGATGGGACGCCTGTCTCGGGAAGTCGGACGACCGCGCCGCCAGCGAGCTGATCGGCTGCTCCGTCTCCTCCGTGCGGAGGCGGCGGAAGAGGCTGGGCATACCAGCGTTCGTCGGGCGGCCAGGCGACGCGACGGATAAAATCGCGGCGGCGTCATTTTCGCGAGCCGAAAGGCATTGTGTTATATAGTCGCGTGTGTATAATAGGACGCGGCGGTCAGAAGGGTAAAATCCATCATAGCCAGCAACTCAGCAATTTGCATGAAACATGCACGAGATTTACTGACTATGGCCCATAGTCACTATAATGCCCCTAAACGCCCGTTGCCACTGTATCCGAATTTCGGG
>JAISFV010000116.1 GCA_031263445.1 Synergistaceae bacterium
TTCAAGACGGACTGGTACTGCAACGAGCTGGTGAAAGAGCTAGTGAAGAACAACGTCCTGATCGTAGAGACAGGTTGCTGTGCCATAGCCTCCGGCAAGGACGGGAAGCTGACGCCGGAGACGGCGCTGGAATACGCCGGGCATGGTCTCAAAGAGGTCTGCGAGACTGTCGGCATCCCGCCCGTGCTGCACATGGGCAGTTGCGTGGACAACACCAGGATCCTGGAGGCGTGTACCGAGATAGTCAAAGAGGGCGGGCTCGGCGACTCCATAGCAGGTCTGCCCGCAGCCGGGGTATGCCCGGAGCTGATGAGCGAGAAGGCCGTCTCGATCAGTTGCTACTGCGTCGCTACCGGGATCGACGTGTTCATCGGACACCCGTTCCACATAACCGGCGCAGAGAACGTCTACAAGTTCCTCACAGAGGACGTAAAAGACATGTTCGGCGCGTCCATGCACTTCGTCGAGGATCCGATCGAGGGGGCGCGGCAGATCATAGAGGTCCTGGACGCGAAGCGCGAGAAGCTCGGCATCAACAAGAAGTACGAGCGCAAGCTGCTGGAGCAGAAGGACAGGAGAGAGGTGGCGTAAATGTCAAAACTTATCTGTTCAAGCGCCATCAACGGCGCTATAGAGTGGGTGAGGAGGGCGGACGCCGCCGTCACCGAGGCTGTCAGGGAAAAGGGGCCGGATCAGCCCGTAGGCTTCCCCAGCACCAACTATTACCTTCCTATTATTTACTCCTTCACCGGCAAGAAGATGGAGACGCTGAAAGACTTGCAGGATATCGTGGCGTACTCCAGGAACCTCCTCCCGGCGCGCGTCACCGACAGCACATGGCTCCCATATCTCGGTCAGACGCTGGACGCGGGCGCGGCGGCCCTGTTCGCCTGTGAGGCCATAGAGGCCGTAAAATACATCATGGGGCCCAACCCGGTGGACGGCATCTGGCTCGGCGCGGCCAACGACGTCATCATGCGGGAGCGCGGCGTCGAGTTCGTCGACGGGAGCGCGCCTGGGTTCGCCGCCATAACGGGCCGCGCCCCGGACAACGCGACTGCCGTCAAGATCGCGAAGGAACTCCAGCAGAAGAACCTCTACGTGTTCATGGGCGGCAGCACTGGCGGCCTTCAGTTCGCCGAGCAACTGGCCGCCGAGGGCGTCCAACTGGGGTGGGAGACACGCCTCGTCCCGTTCGGGAGGGACGTCTCCGCGCTCGTGTACGCACTCGGGTTCGCCAGCAGGACGGCGCTCTCCTTCGGCGGCGTCAAGCCAGGGGATTACGCCGCGAACCTCAAGTACAACAAGAACAGGGTCTTCGCGTTCGTGCTTGCGTTCGACGAGGTTGACGAGGAGAAATACGCCGCCGCGGCCGGCGCTATCAACTACGGTTTCCCGGTGCTCGCTGACACTGGCATCCCGCAGATACTGCCGACGGGCGTCTGCACGTATGAACACGTCGTGTCGAACGTCCCATACGACACCATGGTAGAGAAGGCGCTCGAGGTGCGCGGCTGCAAGATCAAGGTCACGCACGTGCCGATCCCTGCCGCTTACGGCGCGGCGTTCGAGGGCGAGCGCATCCGCAAGGAGGACACGCACGTAGAGTTCGGGGGCAACAAGTCCGCTGCGTTCGAGTTCGTCACGTCGGTCGACTTCGACTCGATAAACGACAACGAATTCGAGCTGATAGGCAAGGACGTGGACGAGGTAGAGCCTGGATCCGTCTTGCCGCTGGGCATCTGGGTCGAGGTCGCGGGGCGCAAGATGCAGCCGGACTTCGAACCGATACTGGAGCGCCAGATCCACCATCTGGTGAACGGCGCGGAGGGCATCTGGCACATGGGGCAGCGTGACATCGTGTGGACGCGCATCTCCAAAGACGGCTTCAAGAAAGGGCTGCGGATCAAGGATTACGGCAAGATCATCCACGCCAAGTTCCACGACGACTACCCTGCCATAGTGGACAAGGTGAAGGTCACGCTCGTGACCGACGCGGAAGAGGTCGAGCGCCGCCTCAAGGTAGCGCGCGAGACATACTCGTTCCGGAACAAGCGCGTCGAGGCGATGACGGACGAGTCCGTCGATATATTCTACTCATGCCTGCTATGCCAGGCGTTCGCGCCGAACCACGTGTGCGTCATCACGCCGGAGCGCCTCGGCCTCTGCGGCGCTTACAACTGGCTCGACGGCAAGGCGGCCTACGAAATCGACGAGACGGGCGGCAACCAGCCGGTCAAGAAGGGCGAGTGCCTCGACCCGGTGAAGGGCATCTGGTCGGGAGTCAACGAGTACGCTTACACGAACAGCCACAAGTCCGTACAGGGTTTCTGCGCGTACTCGATCATGGACAGGCCGATGACGAGCTGCGGCTGTTTCGAGGCGATATGCGCGTATCTGCCCGAGTGCAACGGAGTCATGGTGGTCAACCGCGAGTTCTTAGGCGACACGCCGGTCGGCATGACCTTCTCCGCTTTGGCTGGGAACGTCGGAGGCGGCGCCCAGACCCCGGGCTTTATGGGGGTTGGCAAGGTATTCCTCACGAGCCGCAAGTTCCTCTTCGCCGAGGGCGGTTACGCGAGGCTCGTGTGGATGCCCAAGGAACTCAAGGACGCACTGCGGGAGGATATGGAAAAGCGCTTCAAGGAGCAGAGCCTCGACGGCTTCTTCGACAAGATCGCTGACGAGACTGCCGCGACCACAGCCGAGGAGGTCAGGGCGTTCATGGAGAAAGTCGGTCACCCGGCGCTCACGATGACCGACATGGCGGAATTTGCCGCAGGCGAAGAGGACGAGGAACTGCCGCCTTTGCCCACAAGAGTCAGCGATGAAGACGACGAGGGAGAGGGCGAGCCGACGCTGGCCTCGGTCGATGCCGCGAGCGTGGAAGAGATCAAGGAGAAGCTCAAGGAAGAAATTCGCGGCGAATTGCTCAAAGAAGTGGTTGGCAGCATCATCAATTCGCTTTCAGTCCAGTTCCTCGGCGCGGCGGGGAGCATAGCGGCCGCAGCCGCACCCGCAGGGGCTGAGAAGCAGACGGCCCCCGCCGTGATCCCTGCGAAAAAGATCATAAGCGGGATCAAGTCGTTCGCCGTGAGGCACGACAAGTGCGAGTCCCCGGTCTGGGAGGTAAAGCTCGGGAATAGCAAGGAAGAGGGCGGCACACGCAAAAAGACATACGTCATAGGCGGCGAGACGGCGAAGCCGTTCCACCTGTGGGAGGGAAACATGCCGCACAGGCCCCTGGTAGCCCTGGAGGTCCTGGACAACATAACGGAGAAGTACCCGCCCGTCCTCAGAAGCATCTACGGCGACGACCTGCTCCATGACCCGGTGGAGATGGCGAAGGCGTGCGTCGGGAAATACGGCGCGGATCTCCTGAGCGTGTCGCTCGTCGGCACCCACCCGGAGAAGGGCAACAAGCCGGCGGACGAAGCGGTTAAGCTCGTCGGCTCGATACTGGAAGCGGTCGAGGTGCCGCTCATCATCACCGGGCATTCGCACTACGACAAGCACAACGAAGTCATGAAGGCGGTGGCCCAGACGTTCGCGGGCGAAAACCTTCTCCTGAACTGGGTCGAGCAGGACAACTACAAGACACTCGCCGGCGCCGCGATGGCTTATGGCCACTCGCTCGTCGCCCAGTCGCCGATCGACGTCAACATAGCGAAGCAGATGGTCATCCTGCTCACTAACATGGACTTCCCGAAGGACCGTATAGTCGTGGATCCGACGACCAGCGCGCTGGGGTACGGTGTAGAGTACACGTATTCCGTAATGGAGCGCATCCGCGTCACGGCACTCGACGGCGAGCCGATGCTCTGCGCGCCGATGATCGTCTCGACCGGGGCAGAGACAGGAAAGATCAAGGAAGCGAAAGCGCCCGAATCCGACTTCCCGGCGTGGGGCAAGGTAGAAGACCGCATCGCCGCCCTCGAGTTCGTCGCGGCGCAGTCTTATCTGTATGCCGGCGCCGACCTGCTCATCATGTATCACCCGGAGGCCGCCATTCAGATTAAAAACACAATCAGCGAACTGCTCGACGCGCCAGGGAGGTAGCGGATTATGGCATTGACTGGACTGCAAATTCAGAAGCTGTTGCCGAAGACGAACTGCAAGGAGTGCGGCTCGAACACGTGCCTCGCCTTTGCCATGAAACTCGCCGGCAAGAAAGCGGAACTTTCCGAGTGCCCTTACGCTTCCGAGGAGGCGAAGGCCATACTTGGCGCGGCGAGCGAACCGCCTGTCAAAACGGTCATGGTCGGGAAGGACGCCAAGGCAGGGGGAGAGCTGCATCTGTACCGCCATGAGAAGACGTTCTTCAACCAGCCGATCCTCGCGGTGAATGTAGATGACACCGACGGCGAGCTGGAGAGCAAGGTCGGGCAGATCAAAAACTACGTCCTGGAGCGTGTCGGCGAGATCCTGACGATAGGCGCCATAGCCGTCACCCAGATGCAAGACGACTCCGCGAGGTATCTAGATGCCGTAAAAACAGCGGCGTCGTCGGGGCGGCCGATCATAGTGCGCGCTAAAAACGCCGCTACAGCGAAGGACGCCGCGGCACTCATCAAGGAAAACGGCGGGGTCATCGTGAACAGCGTCAAGGAGAATGCCGTCGAGCTGGCGGAGGCGGCCAAGGAGAACGGGCTGGTCCTGGGCGTCACGGGGGCGACACTCGACGAGATAGCGGAGACGACCGCCCAGGTGAAGGACAGCGGTTTCAACGACATCCTGATCGGCATACCCGCCGACTCGCTGGCGCAGCGCTTCCAGCTCAACTCGGTCGCGCGCCGCGCCGCGCTCGGCAACGTCAAGCCCATGGGCTATTCGTTCCTCCACTTCATAGAGGACGACAATATCTACAGCGTCCTCCGGGAGGCCACGAACGAGGTCTGCAAGTACGGCGGCGTGATCGTCTTCCCGAAATTGGACATAGCCCTGATCTCCACCATCATGACGCTGCGCCAGAACATCTACACCGACCCTCAGAAGCCGATACAGATGGAACCGGGCATATACAAGATAGGCGAGCCGAACGAGGATTCCTACGTGTGGCTCACGACCAACTTCTCGCTGACGTACTTCCTCGTGTCCGGCGAAATCGAGGGCTGCGGGCAGAACGCCTGGCTTTTGCTGCCGGAGTGCGAGGGGCTGAGCGTCCTCACGGCATGGGCGGCGGGGAAGTTCGGCGGCGACATGATAGCGAAGTTCCTGATCAGCCAGGGGCTTGACGACTCGCAGAAAAACAAGAGCCTCATAATCCCCGGCTACGTCGCGCAGATCAAGGGCGACATCGAGGAGGGGCTGCCTGGCTGGAGCATCATCGTGGGATCGCAGGAGGCGGGCGACATAGAGTCGTTCGTCAACTCTACGCTGAACAAATAATCAAGTGACCGACAGTGCCGGGAGGCCCGGGCGCATCCAAATCACCGCTCCTGCGGATCGGGCCTCTTTGAATCCGACAGCCACTTGGGCAGCGTTAAATTTTTTGGTGATATGAGCGACGAGAGGAACATGAAAATGCCAACGATTACTTTTTTGCCCGAAGGGCTCGCTTGCGAGGTTGAGGCCGGGACGACCGTTCAGGACGCGGCTGAGAGGTGCGGCGCCGTGATACCGTTCCCGTGCGCCTGCAAGGGTGCCTGTGCTAAGTGCCTCGTCAGGGTCGAGCGCGGCAGGCTCGATTTCGCCGACAACGGGAAGCTGTCCGGGGATCTCAGGCGGCAGGGATTCGTGCTTGCCTGCAGGTCGTCCGTGACGGAGGACGTGGATATCCTCGTACCGTCCTCCGTCGGCAGCGAGGCAGGGCAATTTTCGGACGCTCTGAGCCGCATGGACGTGGACGAGGCCCTGTTCCCGCAGGCTGCGGACATAAAACCGCTGGCCTCTCGGGACAGAATCACCGTGGCTCCAGCCGAGCCGCTCGACGGGCTGGGCGATTACGACAGGCTGGCCCACGCGCTGAGGGAACAGATTCACGCAATGTCCGCCGACCTCCCTCTGGATCTGCTCCGGCGTCTGCCGGACACGCTGCGTGAGAATGGCGGCTCTGTTTTCATATGGCACGCGGAAGAGGGCGGCGTCTCCCGCATCGTCGACATAGCCTCGGAGATGCCGGGCGTCGAATACGGCGTGGCCGTCGACATCGGGACGACGACGGTGGCTATGCAGCTCGTGGACATGTCGCGCGCCATGGTCGTCGACACGGTCACCCTGTACAACGCGCAAATCGACAAGGGGACGGACATCATCAGCCGTATAACCTACGCGAAGAATCACGACAGGATCCGGGAGATGCGCGAGCTTGTCCTCTCGACGGTAAACAACGGGATCGCGGAGCTCTGTTCGCGAAACGGCGGCATACGCGCCGATGAGATACGCAACATGACGGTCGCGGGCAATACGACGATGGTGCATCTCTTCATGGGGATCAGGCCGGAGTACATCCGCCTCGAACCGTACACGCCGGCCGTGATGAAGCCGCCGCTTTACAGGGCTTGCGCCCTTGGCGTTGGCGTTAACCCGAACGCGCTCGTGTGGATAGCGCCGAACGTGGGCAGCTACGTCGGCGGGGACATAACGTCCGGCATACTCTGCACCGACTTCGCGAAGGGCTCGGAGGAAGTCTGCCTTTTTATCGACATAGGCACGAACGGCGAGATAGTCCTGGGCAACGGCGACTTTTTGCTGGGGTGCGCCTGTTCGGCCGGACCTGCGTTCGAGGGTGGCGGCATCGAGAGAGGGATGCGCGCTTCTGCCGGGGCGATAGAACGCGTGGAGGTCGACCGTGAGTCCGGAGAGTGCCGCTGCTTTGTGATAGGCGGCGGCGTCCCTGAGGGCATATGCGGATCCGGGCTGATATCGCTCATGGCGCAGCTCCTTGACGCCGGGATCATAGACCAGCGCGGGAAGCTGGACCGCTCAGGGAGGTACGCGCCTGTCACGGTCGTCGGGAAGACGGCCAGATATATAATGACGCCTCCTTCGGAGGACAGTGTCGGAGTATATCTGACGGAACACGACATCGACAACTTCATACGGGCGAAGGCGGCGATTTTCTCCGCCTGCGTGACGTTGCTGAAAAGCGTCGACATGAGCTTCGGCGCAATCGACAAATTTTACATAGCCGGAGGGTTCGGGAGATACATCGACATTGACGATGCGCAGACGCTGGGCTTGCTGCCGTGCCTGGACTGCGGGAGGTTCCTCTATATCGGCAACTCCTCGCTCGCCGGCGCTTTCATGTCGCTCGTGTCGGAAAGGCACCGTGAAAAGGTCTCAGAGCTGGCGAATAAGATCACATATGTCGATTTGAGCAGCGAGGCGGGCTACATGGACGAATACGTGGCGGCGATGTTTCTCCCCCACACCGACATGAGCATGTTTCGCGGAAAGGAAAGCGGTGTAAGGGCGTGCTGACAGGGATACGGATGCCGAAGCTGTCGGACTACGACGAGTACAGGATATTGCGCATCCACCATAAAGCGGGGGATGCCGTCAGGCGGGGCGAGATATTCATGGACGTGCTTACTGAGGAGGGGGTCGAGCGGGGCGTGAGCTTTTACCTTAACGGGACGATAAACGAAATAATTGTCAAAGAGGGCGGTTACGCACGGGAGGACTCCCTGCTGGGGGTAATGGACGAGGAGATAAAAGGCTGAGGAGGCAGAGACGGTATGTGCGGGATTTATCAGAACCCTTATGAGATAGCGAGGTCGCTGACGGTCGCGGCGACAGAAAAAGTGGTCATCAATCCGGCAGGGAAGAGCGTGGAGGAGAGCAACGCGGAGCTTGGGCGGCAGGTCGCCCTGGTCTACAGGACTATCCTGCGCGAGCTGCTGCGCGACGAGCTGATCCAGGACGGGGAGGACGGCGGCTTCGATTCCGAGGGCCATACGCACGATCACGGAAGCGAGGCACACTCGCACAGCCATACGCACGACCATGGCGGCGAGGCGCATTCTCACGGCCACATGCACAGCCATACGCATGACGACAGCCGTACCATCCCGATCAGCACGGGGATATTGCATGAGATTTAGCCGTTTTATCTTCATAAATCTTTTCTTTGGTCAGGACGTGCAATATAATTTAGAAACAGTGTTTGGGCGGTTTAATTTTTTGAGCGAGTTATTTCTCGGGCTTATTGCAACGGACAAATAGAGGGCTAGTGAGGCACATACCTGCCAGAGTGTCGGAGGGATCAGGGGCCGGCTTATATGCCTGACTGGATGAGGATGGTCAAATGGATATTCTGGAGAAATTTCGCGAATTTGATCTCAAACTCGCGATCGAATGTTCAAACTCTTACTCTCACTCGACCGGCCTTGGTTGCATGGTCTTGGGCGCGTCTGGGGAAGTTTTCCACGAGGTCGGTTACAACTGTTCGCGCTGCGCCGCTTGCGCGAAGTTTGGGATCGACAAGACCAACTGCGCCAAAGTTCACACTTACGGGACCAGCGAGGCGGAGCGCTTCGGGGGGAAGTACATATACTTCTGCCCGATGGGGCTGAACTGTTTCGTCTCCCCGATAGTGGGGCTGAGGGAAGCCGCCGCCAAGGTCACGGCAGGTCCGTTCCGCATGATAGACCTGGATGACTACATAGCGTATGACCTGAAAAACCTTCACGGCATAGAGCCTGAGGAGGCCGAAGAGTTCCTTCCGTCGCTGCGGGAGATCCCATACGTGGAACCGAGCAAGGTTAACTTCCTGTCAACATTGCTCTTTATGGCGGTCGGTTTCATCAACAACGTATCAGACGCCAACAGGATGCTCGACAGCCAGGCATCGGATTACATCCAGGGCCAGGTGAATGACTATATAATGAAGGTAAGGGACAACGATGGTCAGGGAAAGCTGCCGCAGTACCCTTACGAAACAGAGCGCGGCCTGCTGGAAAGCGTGATCGACTCGGACAGGCCCAAAGCCCAGAAGCTCCTCAACGAGCTCATGGGACACATATTTTTCGAGTCAGGCGGAGACTTTTCGAGGGTCAAGACCAGAGTATACGAGTTCGTCGCGATGCTGTCCCGCACAGCGATAGACGCCGGTGCCTCCCCTGAGTACGCCTTCCAGTTGTCTCACAGCTTTTTCAAAAAGTCGCAAAACATAGTGGACATTGACATTTTATGCTTTAGCCTGACTAAGATCACTAATCAGTTCATCGACAGCGTATTCACGTTTTCAGACGCGAAATATGCCAACGTCATTCACAAGGCGCTGCAGTATATGCGTCAGAATTACGACAACAAGATCTGCCTCAACGATGTCGCCGAAAAGGTCAATCTTTCCCCGTCATATTTCAGCAAGGTGTTTAAAAAGGAGATGGGCTGTAACTTCAATGCGTACATGAATACGGTCAGGATTGAGAAGAGCATAACGCTGGTGCGGTATGAAAACATGACTTTCGCCAGTGCGGCGACCGCTGTAGGCTTCGACAGCCAGAGTTATTACACAAAGGTATTCAAGCGCGTGACTGGCAGCACGCCCCAGAGTTTCTTTAAGACAAAGGGCAGGGTGGTACGCTGATGAGACGGATCCCGGCAAAGGGGAAAACCGCCATGATCATCCGCGCCGGCCGCGCCGCGTCCGCAGCCATATTCCATAGAAAAGGAGCTGTAATCATGTCATGACGTTGCCTACATTTAAGGGCGGGGTTCACCCCCCTGACTGGAAGTCATTGACAGGTTCCAAGGAGATAGAGACGCTTCATCCACTCAAGGAACTGGTTTATCCGATGTCGCAGCACATCGGGGTCCCCTGTACCCCGACCGTAAATAAAGGCGACCGCGTCCTGGCGGGCATGAAGATAGGGGACTCCGGCGCGTTCGTATCGGCACCTGTCCTGTCGGGCGTGTCCGGGCCCGTCAAAGACGTCGGCATGAGGATGACGCTGTCTGGCAACATGGAGACATGCGTCGTCGTCGAGAACGACGGCCAGTACGAGTACACGTCAGACCTGCTTCCCCACCCTGACAACGAACCGCTCGATCCGAAGGAGTACGTCAGGATAGTGAGGGACGCCGGCATCGTAGGCATGGGCGGCGCCGCGTTCCCTACGCACGTCAAGCTCTCGCCGCCGCCTGACAGGAAGATCAGGTGGCTCATCGTGAACGGCGCGGAGTGCGAGCCGTTCCTCAACTGCGACAACCGGCTGATGCTCGAACACCCCGAGGCGATAATAGGCGGCCTTGAAATATGCATGAGGATCTTCCCGGAGGCGGAAGGCATTATCGCGATAGAGGACAACAAGCCTGAGAGCATACGCAGGATGGAGGGCGAGCTTTCCGGGCGGCCGGGCAAGATCCGCGTCGCGCCGCACCCGGTCAAGTACCCGCAGGGCGCGGAAAAGATGCTCATCTATTCCGTCACGGGGCGGGCGATCCCCCCGGGCGCGCTGCCTGCGGACGTCGGCTGCATCGTCATCAACGTCAGCACGGCGCAGCATATCTGGCTCGCCGTCACGCAGGGCATCCCGGTTACCGAGCGCGTCGTCTCCGTGACCGGAGACGTCATAGCGGACCCGAAGAACATCAGGGCACCGCTCGGCACCTCCGTCCGAGAGCTGATCGACGCGTGCGGCGGCTTCACCGAGCCTCCTGCGAAGGTTCTGTCAGGCGGTCCGATGATGGGCATATCGATGCGTTCCGTAGACGTGCCGATAGTGAAGGGGACGTCCGGAATACTGGCGCTGTCGCCGAGGCTGACGCTCTGCCCGCCGGAGTCGAACTGCATCCGTTGCGGCAGGTGTGTGACGAGCTGTCCGATGGGCCTCGTGCCGACGAACCTGGACAAGCTCGCCAGATTGAGGGATTACCCGCAGTTCGAGTCTTACGGCGGAATGAACTGCATAGAATGCGGCTGCTGCACCTACGCTTGCCCCGCCTTTCGCCACCTCACTCAGATCTGCCGCGACGGCAAGGCCGGAGTGACGGCTGCGCGAAAAAAGGAACAGGCAAAGCAGGAGGGATGATGAAAATATGAATCGCTTCCTTGTAGTCGCAAGCTCCCCGCACATAAGGGCAAACCTCAGCACGCAGAAGATAATGGCCCTCGTGATCGCGTCTTTGATCCCGGCAGGGCTGGCAGGGGCGTACTTTCTGGGTTCGAGGTCCTTGCTGGTAGTAGCCTCTTCGGTCGCCGCCTGCGTCGCCGCTGAAGGGCTGTGGCAAAAGTGCGCGCGCCAGCCCCTCACGGTCAGAGACCTCTCGGCGGCGCTGACCGGCTTGTTGCTGGCGTACAACCTCCCTCCCGCCATCCCCCTCTGGATGCCCGTGATAGGCGGATTTTTCGCGATCATAGTCGTCAAGCAGTTCTTTGGCGGCTTAGGGCAGAACGTCGTAAACCCGGCGCTCGCCGGCAGGGCGATGATGCTGATATGCTGGCCTGTCGACATGACCAATTGGACGGTTCAGGGGGTCAGCGGCCCCACTGCCCTCGCGCTGGCGAAGGGCGCAGAGTCATTTTCAGCGGTCGTCTCGAACGCGGCGGAAGCGGGGCAGGCGTTCCCGGAGCTATTTGACGCGTTCATAGGCCGCATGGGCGGCTGCATAGGGGAGACATCCTCGGCTGCCTTGATCGCCGGGGGCGTTTTCCTGATAGCGTCTGGGATAATCTCGTGGAGGATCCCTGTCATTTACATCGTGACGGCGGCCGCAGCCTCTATGGCGTTTGGCAGCGCTCTGAACCCTCTGTACGAGGTAATGTCGGGCGGGCTGCTCATCGGCGCGTTCTTTATGGCGACCGACTACACGACGTCGCCGATCACGCCCAAGGGACAGGCCGTATTCGCCGCCGGCTGCGGAATTTTGACGTCCCTCATACGCGCCTTCGGCGGATACCCCGAGGGCGTGTCGTACTCCATACTGATAATGAACTTCGTCGTGCCGATAATAGACGGCGCGACGAAGCCGAAGATACTGGGGGAGGCTCGCGCAAGATGACGACGGCAGCCGCAGGCTCAGCAGCGAACGCGAAGAAGGTACTCAGGCTTGGGGCGGTGCTGTTCACGGTGACGGCGGTCACGGGCCTGATACTGGGTGCCGTGAACGAGATAACGCGCGAGCCCATAAGGCGCACGCAGGCGCGTCTCCGCGCTGAGGCGCTGGCGGGCGCGCTGCCCGGGGCGGACGAGTTCCTGCCGGTCGGTGTGGCGGACGGCGCCGACCCGATGGTGAGGGGGGTCGACGAGGGCAGGAGGGGCGGCTC
>JAISFV010000159.1 GCA_031263445.1 Synergistaceae bacterium
GCCATGTCGTTGCCGTCTATGGCGGAAACAGCCCATCCGAAGGCCCCGAACCGCCCGTCGATAGGCTCCATGTCCATCACGTCCTTTGTGGCCCCGCTAATCTGGAGGCCGTTTACGTCCACGAATACAGCGAGGTTGGCGAGCTTGTAGTGCGACGCGGCGGAGGCGGCTTCCCAGTTACTCCCCTCTGGCAGCTCGCCGTCGCCCATCACGGCGAACACACGGCTTTTCAGCCCAGAGGCGCGAAGGCCCAGCGCCATGCCAACGGATATGGAGAGGCCGTGGCCGAGTGCGCCTGTGTTTGCCTCGACGCCAGGCAGTTTGTGCATGTCGGGGTGTCCGGGCAGCTTTGTGCCCAGCTTGCCGTATGTGTCGAGCAAAGACGCGTCGAAAAAGCCGCGCTCCGCGAGCGCAGCATACTGCGCCATGCACTTGTGTCCGGCGGACAGGACGAAACGGTCCCGGTCCTGTTTTTTCGGGTTCCCTGGGTCGATGCCGAGGGCGTAAAAATAGAGCGCCGTCACGATATCCATGCAGCTCATCGCGCCTCCCATGTGACCCGCCCCGCTGCTTCGGACCATGCGCACGATGTCGCGCCGGCACCTTGCAGCCATGTATTCCAAGCGCTTCACGTCGGCGCTCACTGCGGTTCTCTCTGACTTTCGTACTGGCAGATGCGCTCTACCTTCGGGAGGCTGCGGCTGTGCGGGTCGAAGGAAAGGGAGAGGTACTCCTTCACGAAGCACTTCGCGAGCTCAATCCCCGTGACCTGCGCGCCTATCGTGATGATATTGGCGTTGTTCGAGAGCTGCGCACGGCTGGCTTGGTAAATATTGTTGACCAGGGCGGCGTATGCGCCCTTTACCTTGTTTGCCGCTATGCAGACGCCGATCCCCGTGCCGCAGATCAGCACGCCGCGATCACACTTCCTGGCCGCGACGTCCTCCGCCACCGCTATGGCGACATTGGCGTATACTGGGTCGTCGCTCCCGTAGTCGGCCACCTCGTGTCCAAGGCCCTCGATGAATGGAATGAGCTGCGCTTTGAAATCAGTTGCGTTCGGGTCGCTCCCGACGGCAATCTTCATCTCCGCACTCCTTTCTCTCTGTTGTTGCATCATCGTGAATTTTCTGGAAATTTTAAGCCTTATGTAACATTATAAACTATACATGGCGGCAAGGCCAGATCCCGCACGCCAGCGCTACGCGTAGCGTTCTAGCAGGTCTTCGAGTTCCTTCGCCTTGAAATCGCGCCCGTGGGAGGGGTAGACGTGCTTCGCGCCCATGTCGAGCAGTGCCCTCCAGCTTCGTTTTATGTCTTGGGCTGATGACCCGTATATCGGCATGTGTGACCAGACGCCGGGCAGCGGCTGCGTTATCGCGAGATCTCCGGGGAACAGGCAGCCGTCGTCCGTGAGGAGGCTGACTGACCCCCTGGAGTGTCCTGGGGAGTGGATGAGTGTCGCGGTAAAGCCAAAGTCGTCGATTCGGCGCTCGTCGTCTATTATTACGTCTGGTTCCGCCGGTTCGAATGCGAACATCGACCTCGGGGCGATGTGGCGACCAAGGAAGGCGCGAAAGCGCCCGAGCCCGTTCAGCCCGTCGGATATCTCGAAGCCGCCGGTTCGGAGCAAATCCGCCTCGCTCCTATGGATGGCGATTGGGACGCCCGATTCCCTCTTTAACCGCCCGGCCCCGCCGACATGGTCGTAGTGGGCGTGGCTTATTACGAGGAGCGATATGTCCCGTGGCCTGCACCCTGCGGAGGCGATCCCGCTGAAGAGTGCCGCAGTCGTGCCTGGTTTCCCCGAGTCCACAAGGAGCCAATGCCCGCCCGATTCGGCGAGCCATGCGTTCACACGTGGCATCCTTATGCGAAAGATCCTCACAGATCGACGCCTATCAGGGTCTTTACGGCCATCCCAAGGATAAACGACAGGGCCGCCACGCAGACGCTGATACCGGCCATCACAGCAAAGCCGCTCATAAACGGCCTGTCCAGGGCCACCGATATATACCAGTTGACGAACGCGATTATCCCTATGGCAATAGCCATCGTGCAGAGGAGCGCGCCGATATACCCGTCCCTGCCCGCGGCCAGGTAGGGGAGTATCAGCAGGGCTATCGTCAGCAGGTAGGCTATCCCGGTGTAAACAGACGCCTTCACAGCGTTCTCGTCGCCGGCCGCTCTCGCGGACAGGTACCCGGACGCCGCCATGGACAGGGTGGCAGAAAAGCCGGTGATGAGACCCGCCATCGAGATGAGCTTCGTGTCCTTCATGGCGAGCGTGTACCCGGCGAGCGAACCTGTGAGTTCCACCAGGGCGTCGTTCATGCCCAGCACCGTGCTGCCGATGTAGCTCACACGCTCCTCGCGTAGCATGTCGAGCAGTATTTTCTCGTGCTTTTCCTCGTCGCTCAGTATCCGTTTGACAGCTTCAGCCTTTTCCGGGGAGGATTCCAGCAGCGCGGTGTCCTCCATCTCGCCGTACCTGCCCTTTATGTCCACTTCGCTGCGCTCCATGAGCTTGATGGCGAATGTGTAGCCGAGTGAAAAATTGATCACGGCGTAAAGCGCGACCTTCAGCTTGTTCGGCAGAAGCTCTTTCTCTGTGTACGAGCGCATTACGTCCGCGTGACGTGCCTCGTCCTCGGCGATCGCCAGTATGATTTTGCGGTTTTTTTCGTCCGGGACCCTCTTGGCTATCTTCCTGTAAAGGGCCGCTCCGTCTACCTCCGCCTGCTGAAATTCCAACAGCAGAGGCATGTCGCCTCCGCTCGCGCCGTTCAGTCCCTCTTTCATCTTGCGACCACCTCCAATCAGCAGAAGACACCGCATGTATTATAACAGCTCTTTAAAGGCGCGTGTTTTTTGACGCGGCGCGGCAAAGCCTCGTTGTTGTAGCGCAGACGGGAAAGGCGTTGGAAAATATTTTGGGTTATCAGCTAGATATCGTATCCAGAGGCGGCACGATGAGTGTACCGGTGATCTACGAACCCGTCCTGAGAGAACTCGCGTCAGAGGGCATAACCCTCGAACAGGCTGTGATTTGATTCAAGGAGGCAAAACCTGGCGTCCATGATCTCTGTGGGACGCCGGGTTTTGCCTGTGGCGGTCATACGGGGCATTACGCTGTCTTGGCCTTCGACATCGCACGGTATATGAAGGAAATCACGATGCCGAGGGCGGCGAGCGCAGCTGAAATCATGAACGAGAGTTGATAGCCGCCAGTCGCGGCGAAGGTCTTGGTCATGATATTCGGCCCTAGGATGCCTGCAAGCCCGAAGCCTATGAACATGATCCCGTAGTTGAAGCCGCTGTTCTTCGGGCCGAACTGATCGGCGGTAAAGCCAGGATAGACGCCCATGAAGGAGCCGAAGCACACGCCCACGATCGAGACGCCCACGTAGAACTGTGTCACGCTGCCGCTCCCCGTGAGGTAAAGCGTGCCGAGGCCCACTACCGAAAGTCCCAGCATGAAGGTCAGCGTATTGACCCTTCCCAGCTTATCCGAAAAATAGCCCGCCGAGACGCGCCCTGCGGCGTTGAAGAGGGCCAGCGTGGACACTGCCGTGGCGGCCGCTGCCCTGCTCATGCCTACCATGTTCTGGGCGACGGACGACGCCTGCGATATGATCATCAGGCCAGATACGGCACCGCAGGCGAGCATGAAGAACATCACGTAGAATATCTTGTCGGCCAGCATTTCCTTCCAGTTCCTGTCCACGCTGCCGTCTTTCCTGAGCTGGCTTGGCGCCGGCGCGGGAGGCGTCCACCCGTCGGGGGTGAAGCCGGCTGGGCACTTGAGCACTAGGAAGGAGCAACCGCAAATCACTATCACGAACGCCACGCCTATGAACTTGAATGCGTCCAGTACGCCGACCGACGTGATGAGCGCGTTCGCAATCGGCGGGACTATGACGGACCCAAGGCCGTATGTCGCCGTCACGAGCCCCCCGATCAGGCCGCGCTTGTCAGGGAAAAACTTGACTGAGTTGCTTATGGTGCAGATATACACGAAGCCGTTGCCAATCCCTATCCCCACGCCATAGCTCAACATCAGGAACGTCAGGCTTGTTGCGAGCCCTGACAGGATCATGGCGCCGCCGAATATCAGCCCCCCGATGAAGATCATTTTTTTAGGCCCGAGCGTGTCGTGCAGATACCCGCCGCACAGGGTCATCACGGGGCCGACCACGTTTGTCACGACGAACACCACGGCGAGCGCGGCCGGCGTGAGCGCGGCGTCCCCTGTGAGGCCGTTCAGTTCGTTCAGGTATGCCGCCATGGGAGCGGCAAAGACGCTCCACGCGTACATGGAGCCGACGCACAGGTTAATCAGGCAGCTAGCTGTAAGGACAGACCACCTTCTACCAGTGAGATACTTCGTTTCCTCAAGAGAAAGACCCACTCTACTCCCTCCTTATTCGACGATGTCAGTTTTTCGCCCAATTGCGGATTCACGCGCCCTGCTATGCGCCGTAAGCCATCGGATGGGTACCCCACGCCTCTTGGAAGAGCTGCGCGTCCATGAGCTTAGGGCCTCCCTCGGGGATGATCGGCTTGAACTCCATCTGGTTCAGGATGTCCCTCTGGAGGTCGATCCCTGGTGCTATCTCCTTCAACGTGATCCCGCCCGACGTTTTTTCTAGCACACAGCGTTCAGTTATGTACGAGCAGCGATTACCCCTGCGCAGGTTCTCGTCGGCGTTCATCGATATCTGGACGCATTTTTTCACAAACTTCTTGAAACGCCCCTCCTGGTCTATGTGCATCTTGCCGTCCTCTATACGGCATTTCAGGCCGCTCGCGGTGAACGTCCCTACGAAGATGCTGTGCTTGGCGTTGGCCGCTATGTTCGGGAACCCGCCGACGCCGACCATCTTGCCGTTGAGGAAGGTCGTGTTGACGCTCCCGTTCTCCTCCACCTCGCTCAGGCCGAATACGGCTATGTCGAGACCGCCCTGGTCGAAGAAGCTGAAGTGGTCGGTCTGGCAGTACATGGCCTCAGGGTTCCAATGGGCGCCGAAATCTCCGCCCTCCGCCGGCACTCCGCCTATGACCCCGGACTCCGAGATCATCAGTATCTTATCGTTCACCTTTTCCTCGAAGAGGATATTCGGCAGCAGTGTAGGCATCCCGAGGCCGAAGTTGCACTTATCCTTCGCCTTGATCTCCATCGTCGCGCGCCGGCAGGCGACCTTCCGCTCATCAAGCGGCAGTGGGGGGAGCGATTTTTTCATGTTCACTCTTATTTCTCCGGTGAACGCTGGCTGGAAGTGGGTGATGTGGGTCTGCATCTGGTTTTCTATGTGTTCGGCGACGCAGACGTAGTCCACGAGGATGCCAGGGATCCTGACGTTACGCGGGTCAAGGGAGCCAGTCATGGCGATGCGCTCGACGCACGCGATGACGATGCCGCCGTCGGCTTTCGTGGCCATAGCGAGGTCGAGCGGCTCGCACGGCATACACTCCTTCTCGTAGGTGAGGTTACCAGCCTCGTCTGACGTGGTACCGCGCAAGAGCGCCACGTCCATCTTCGGGAGCGTGTATAAAAGGTACTCCTCGCCCATGAAATCAGGTATGTAGAAGACAAGCGGCTCACCCTCTTTCTTGGTCTTATCGTTCACCATACAGCCGTCGCGGCGAGGATCCATGAACGTGTCCAACCCGACCTTCGTTATGAGGCCGCGGAAACCTCGCCCCTTTTCGCGCCAGATTTGCCCCATCATGCCGAGCGGGAAGTTATAGGCCAGAATCTTGTTGTTCACGACCTGTTCCATCATCTTGAACGAACAGCCGAGGTGTCCGTGGATGCTCCTCGTGAGGAAGCCGTCATGGGAGAGGGCGCATTCGCTGCGGCACGTCCCGTCCTTCCTTGAACGCGCGAAATCCCCCTGACCCGCGCCGTGGATATGGGTTATGTTCGCGGGGTGGCCTGTCTCCAAAAACCGCTTTTCGAGGGCGAGCCCTATTTCCTCAGGCCAGCCAGTCATGCCTTGAACCGCCGACCCGATCACGTCGTTGTCCTTGATCAATTCCGCCGCTTGACGTATTGTAATTATCTCCACTTTTCTCAGTCTCCTTTTTCGCCGTCGTGAATTTTTTGAGCCATTGCGCGCAGCTCCCGCAGGAGGATTTTGCCGTTGCCTGACTTTGGGAAGTCCTCGATAACGCATATCCTGGAAGGGACTTTTATGGAGGCCAGGCTCTGGCGGCAATGCCCTATCAGCTCGCCCTCGTTGACCGCGTCGCGTCCGCTCGGCCTGACGAATGCGTAAATTACCTCACCGCACTTGAGATCCCTGGCCCCGACCACGCGCGCCTCGGCTATTGACGGGTGGGACACCAGTGCCGCCTCGATCTCGCGCGGGCTTATGTTCTCTCCGTTGCGGATTATTATGTCCTTGAGCCTCCCTACGATCATGATGTTGCCATCATCCCTGACGTGGCCCAGATCCCCGGTGTGGAGCCATCCTTCCTCGTCTATCGTCATGGATGTCGCCAGGTGGTCCTTGTAGTATCCTTTCATCACGTTGTAGCCGCGTACGCAAATTTCCCCGGCCGTGGCGTCTCCCACCTCCCGTGGCCCCGACAGCTTGATGGAAACCCCTGGCCAGGGTTTCCCGACGGTGGAGGCTTTCACCTCGTCCGTGTCGTCGGCCCGTGTGCTGGAAACACCAGGACCCGCCTCGGTCAGCCCGTACATGACCAGCACCTGTTCGGCGCGCATGGTGCCACGGATCGTGCGAATGAGCCGTTGCGAGCAGTCAGAGCCGGCGAGGACGCACGTCCGGAGGCTCAGTGCCGACGTGTCGAAGCCGCTTGCGCGGATTTCGTCGAGCAGCATAATATAAAAGGTCGGAACCGAGAACATGACAGTGATTTTCTCCATGGCGAGCA
>JAISFV010000190.1 GCA_031263445.1 Synergistaceae bacterium
AACCTGCGGGCCGCGCGGGAGCAGGCCGAGGCGATCGTCCGCAAGGCCGAGGAGGACGCGGCGAGGCAGGCCGAGGCCATCCTGTCGAAGGCGGACAGGGAGGCGGCCGCGCTGGGCAAAAGGCTCGTCTCGGTGGCTGAGCTGGAGGGCCGGAAGAGAAAGCTGTCCGTCAAGCAGGGGCTGATCGACGAGCTGTTCGCGGCGGCCATCGGCAGGCTGAACGCGCTGCCGCCGGACGAGTACGAAAAGCTGCTCGTCGGCATGATCGCGGCGTCCGCGGCCGGCGGCGAGGAGGTCATACTCTCGGAAAAGGACGCCGGCAGGGTGTCGGGCGGCTTCATCGGCGCGGCCAACAGGGCGCTTGAGGCAAAGGGCGGGCCGGGCGGGCTGACGCTCTCCGGCGCCCGCCGCGACATAGGCGGCGGCTTCGTGCTGAGGACGGGCGAGGTCGAGATCAACAACTCGTTCCGCTCGATCGTGAAGACGCAGAGCGACAGCCTGGAGGCGCTTGCCGTGAAGATGCTGTTCGCCCCCGTCTAGGCAGGGGCGGCAGCGGCAGGGGAGCGGCGAAGCGCAACGGGCGGTGGGCGGCGAAGCGTAGCGGGCGGCGGCGCCAGCGGCGCCAGCGCGGCGCGGCGCTTTGGCGGCGCGCGAAAGGGGGCAATCCAAAGAGTTGGGCAATCAAAGCTATGCATACGCCATGGGGCGCATACGCGCCGTCGAGGGCAAGATGCTCGGGCGCGCGCAGCTGGAGCGCATGATTGAGGCCAAGACGGCCGGCGAAGCGGCGAGGGTGCTGCGCGAGTCGGGCTACGGCCGCCAGTCCGGCGAGCCGGAGCTTTCCGGCGGCGAGGGCGCGGCCGGGGGCGGCAGCGGCAGCGGCGGCGATGGCGGGTACGAGCGGCTGCTCGACGAGGAAAACGGCAAGCTGATAGGCTTCCTCGGGGAAATATCGCCGGAGCCCATGCTTTTGAACATCTTCCTGCGGAAGAACGACTACCACAACCTCAAGGTGCTCATGAAGGGCGAGCTGTCCGGCCATCCCGACGACAGCCTGCTCTCGCGCTCCGGGCTGATCCCGCCGCAGAAGCTGGCCGCCTGCGCGCGCGAGCGCAGCTTCCGCGACCTGCCCAAGGCCATGGCCGACGGCTACGAGGAAGCCGCGCGGGCGTACAGCAAGGCGCTGGACCCGCAGGCCATCGACATAAAGCTCGACAGGGCGGCATACGCGCAGATGCTCGCCGAGGCGCGCGAGTTCGGCAACCCGTTTCTTCTGGGGCTGGTCGTGATATACATCGACATAGCGAACATCGGCGCGTTCGTGCGCATAAAGGCCATGAAGAAGAGCCGGGACTTCCTGCGAGGCGCCCTGCTGGAGGGCGGCAGGCTCGATCGGGCCGTGTTCGAGCGGCACCTTTCGGACGCCACCGTGGAGGGCTTCGTCGCGGCGCTGCAGTTCACCCCATACGGCGCGATATGCGAGGAGGGGCTCAAAGCGTGGCAGGCGACGGGGACGATCACCGCGTTCGAGCGGCTGGCGGACGACTTCGCGCTCGCCTACGCCGGCGCCGCGCGGCTGAGGCCGGCCGGGCCGGAAACCATCGTGGCGTACCTCGTCGCGAAGCAGGCCGAGCTGAAAAACGCGCGGATCGTGCTCGTCGGCAAGACGAACGCCATACCGGGCGACACGATCAGGGAGCGGCTCAGGCGCTCGTCAGTATAAAAAAAGGATGGTCACAGGCATGTACAAAATCGGCGTGATTGGCGACAAGGACAGCGTGCTGGGGTTCAAGGCGGTAGGGTTCGACGTGTTCGCGGCGCGGGACGCGGCCGAGGCCGGGAAGATTCTCAAGGAGAAGGCGTCGCAGAACTACGCGGTCATATACATAACGGAGCGGATGGCCGCGGGCGCCGCCGGCGCCATCGACGCGTACAAGGAGGCCATGTTCCCGGCCGTCATACCGATACCGGGCAACGAGGGCGCTCTGGGGCTGGGCATGATGAACGTCAAAAAATCCGTCGAGCGCGCCATCGGGGCGGACATACTGTTCGACAACTAGAACGCGGCGGGGCGGGGCAGGGCGGAGCGCGGCGCGGCAGGGGCGCCCGCATGGGCCTTGCGCGGGCCGCGCGCATATTTATCTGAGAGGGAAGTGATATTTCAATGAATCAGGGGACGATCGTCAAGGTTTCCGGCCCCCTTGTCATAGCGGAGGGCCTGCGGGAAGCCAATATGTTCGACGTCGTGCGCGTGAGCGAGAAGCAGCTCATCGGCGAGATCCTTGAGGTCCACGGCGAGAAGTCGTCGATCCAGGTGTACGAGGAAACGGCCGGGCTGGGGCCGGGCGAGCCCGTGTTCGGCACGGGCGTGCCGCTGAGCGTCGAGCTGGGGCCGGGCATGATAGAGAACATATTCGACGGCATCCAGCGCCCGCTCGAGGAGATAAAGAACGCGGTCGGCAACAGCATAACGAGGGGCGTCAACATGCCCGCGCTCAGCCGCTCGAAAAAGTGGGGCTTCGTCCCCTCCGTGAAGCCGGGCGACAGGGTGGTCGGCGGCGACATACTCGGCGCCGTGCAGGAGACGATCGTCGTGAGCCACAAGATCATGCTGCCCGTCGGCATGTCGGGCACGGTCGTGTCCGTGGAGCGGGGCGACTTCACGATCGAGCAGCCCATCGCGAGGATCAGGAGCGACAGCGGCGAAACCTCGGACGTCGCGATGCTGCAGCGCTGGCCCGTCCGCGTCGGGCGCCCGTACAAGGCGAAGCAGATCCCCGCGGCGCCGCTCATCACCGGCCAGCGCACGATAGACACGCTGTTCCCGATCGCGAAGGGCGGCAACGCCGCGATACCGGGGCCGTTCGGCAGCGGCAAGACGGTCACGCAGCACCAGCTGGCAAAGTGGGCGGACGCGGACATCGTCATCTACGTCGGCTGCGGCGAGCGCGGCAACGAGATGACGGACGTGCTCATGGAGTTCCCGGAGCTGAAGGACCCCAAGACGGGCGAGTCGCTCATGAAGCGCACCGTGCTGATCGCGAACACGTCCGACATGCCCGTGGCGGCGCGCGAGGCGTCCATATACACGGGCATCACGATAGCCGAGTACTTCCGCGACATGGGCTATTCGGTCGCCATCATGGCGGACTCCACGTCGCGCTGGGCGGAGGCGCTGCGCGAGATGTCCGGCAGGCTCGAGGAGATGCCGGGCGAGGAGGGCTACCCCGCGTACCTCGCGTCGCGCATAGCGCAGTTCTACGAGCGCGCGGGGCGCGTGGAGTGCCTCGGCAGCGACGGGCGGATCGGCTACCTCTCGGCCATAGGCGCCGTGTCGCCTCCGGGCGGCGACATATCGGAGCCGGTCAGCCAGGCGACGCTGCGCATCGTGAAGGTGTTCTGGGGCCTGGACGCCGCGCTTGCGTACAGGCGGCACTTCCCGGCCATAAACTGGCTGACCAGCTACTCGCTCTACGACGACACGGTGGGCGGCTGGATGAGGGACAACGTGGCGCAGGACTGGCCGGAGATAAGGCTGCACGTCATGCGCGTGCTCCAGGAGGAGGCCGAGCTGAACGAGATCGTGAGGCTCGTCGGCGTGGACGCGCTGTCCCACGCGGACAGGCTGACGCTGGAGGTCGCGCGCTCGATCAGGGAGGACTACCTGCACCAGGACTCGTTCCACGAGATAGACACGTACACGTCGCACCACAAGCAGTACAGGCTGCTCAAGCTGATACTGGAGTTCGAGGAGCGCGGCAAGGCCGCCCTGGACGCGGGCGCGGACATCAAGAAGCTGTTCGCGCTGCCCGCGCGCGAGAGCATAGGCAGGGCGAAGTACGTGCCGGAGGCGGACGTGGACGCCTCGTTCGACGGCATATCGAAAGAGCTGGCCGGGCAGATCGCCGACCTGGCGTCAAAGGAGGACGACTAGATGCTCAAGGAGTACAAGACGATTTACGAGGTCGCCGGCCCCCTGATGCTGGTGAAGAACGTGGACGGCGTGAAATACGACGAGCTGGGCGAGATTGAGCTCGCGGACGGCAGCGTGCGGCGCTGCAAGGTGCTGGAGGTCGAGGGCAGCACGGCGCTCGTGCAGCTGTTCGAGAACGCGGCCGGCATAAACGTGCTGTCGAGCAAGGTGCGCTTTCTGGGCAGGAGCCTCGACCTGCCGGTGTCCATCGACATGCTGGGGCGCGTGTTCGACGGCGTGGGCCGGCCCATAGACGGCGGGCCGAACATCATCCCGGACAGGCGGCTGGACATAAACGGGCTGCCGATGAACCCGTCCGCGCGCGACTACCCGTCCGAGTTCATACAGACGGGCATCTCGGCGATAGACGGGCTGAACACGCTCGTGCGCGGCCAGAAGCTCCCCATATTCACGTGCTCCGGCCTGCCGCACGCGCAGCTGGCGGCGCAGATCGCGAGGCAGGCGAAGGTTCGCGGCGGCGGCGAGAGCAATTTCGCGGTCGTGTTCGCGGCGGTCGGCATAACGTTCGAGGAGGCCGAGTTCTTTGTCTCGGACTTCCGGCGCACGGGGGCCATCGACCGCACCGTGCTGTTCACGAACCTCGCGAACGACCCGGCCATCGAGCGCATATCCACGCCGCGCATGGCCCTGACGGCCGCCGAGTACCTGGCGTTCGACAAGGGCATGCACGTGCTGGTCATCATAACGGACATCACGAACTACGCCGAGGCGCTGCGCGAGGTGTCGGCGGCGCGCAAGGAGGTGCCCGGCAGGCGCGGCTATCCCGGCTACCTGTACACGGACCTCGCCACGATGTACGAGCGCGCGGGCAGGCAGAGGGGCATAGAGGGGAGCATCACGATGATCCCGATCCTGACGATGCCGGAGGACGACAAGACGCACCCGATCCCCGACCTCACTGGCTACATCACGGAAGGGCAGATCATCCTGGGCCGCAGCCTGCACCGCAAGGGCATTTACCCGCCCGTGGACGTCATGCCGTCGCTGTCTCGCTTGAAGGACAAGGGCATAGGCAGCGGCAAGACGCGTGAAGATCACGCCGACCTGATGAACCAGCTCTTCGCGGCGTACTCGCACGGCAAGGAGGCGAAGGAGCTAGCCGTAATACTGGGCGAGGGCGCGCTGAGCGAGGAGGACAAGGCGTTCGCCAAGTTCGCCGACCTCTTTGAGGACACATACGTCCGTCAGGGCGAGTACGAGAACAGGACGATAGAGGATACGCTCCAGTTGGGCTGGGATCTTTTGACGATCGTTCCGGCAAAGGAACTGAAGCGCATAAGGGACGCGTACATCGAAAAATACCTGCAGCCGCTGCTCGCCAAGAAGGCCGAAGAGGCCGAGGCCGCCGGCACCGCCAGGGAGTAGGGGGCGTTTTCATGGCGAAGGCTCTTAACGTAAACCCGAACCGCATGGAGCTGTCACGCCTGAAAAAGCGCGTCATCGTCGCGAAGAGGGGACACAAGCTCCTCAAGGACAAACAGGACGCGCTCATAAAGGAATTCCTGCAAAAAGCCCGCGAGGTGAAGGCGTTGCGCGAGGATGTGGAGCGCGATCTGGAACTTTGCTACGGCAGCTTCAGGACGGCCCGCGCGCAGACCCTGCCCTCCATGATAGAGCAGTCGCTCCTGCTCGCCGGCGGCGCGGCGAGCGTAAGGGTCAGCCATCATAACGTCATGAGCGTGAACATACCGAAGTTCAGCCTGCCGGAGCGGCCCGTGCAACTGAGCTACGGCCTGGCTTCCTCTCCGGGCAGCCTGGACGTTGCGCTTGAGCGCTTCTCGCTCGTCATTCGCCGCCTGGTGGATCTGGCGGCCGCCGAAAAGGGCCTCAAGCTGATGGCGCTAGAGATCGAGCGCACCCGCAGGCGCGTCAACGCGCTGGAACACGTCATGATCCCGTCGTTCACGGATGCCGTCCGCAGCATCTCGATGAAGCTGGAAGAAAACGAGCGCTCCGTCCTGAGCAGGCTGATGGTCGTAAAGGAGATAGTGAGGGCTCACTGATGCCAATTCGCGGCCAATAGGCCGTCTGGCATGAAATTTTCCGCCGCGGCTGGCTGTTCCAAAGCCAGTCGCGGCGTATTTCGAAAGTGCGCCGCCAGGCGCGCTGCCCAGCCGGTTATTCCATTCCAGGCACCGAAATAGTCATATTTATTTTTTCGGAACCTCCGCTCTGGCGGCTGCCACGAGCGCCCGCGCCCTCTCTTGCAGAGATTTTTCCTCGTCGCCGGAGGGTTCTATGGTGATGTGATGCGGCGACGCCGCGCCGTGCTCGTCCACGCGCACGAAGGTGAAGAAGCCGTCTACGAAGAACTCATTAGTCCTCCGGTTCAAGACCTCCACGTATACAGTCAGGCTCGAACGCCCCGCGTGAACCAATCGGCTCCCGAAGGTCAGGATATGCCCCTTCTGGACCGGTTTCATGAAAAGGAGGCTGTTTATGCGCAGACAGACGACGTGTTCGTCGCCGACGGCGTATGAAGCGGCGATAAAAGCGGCCTCGACCATCCATTCAGTCGCGCGCCCGGCGTACAGCGTCCCGTGATGGTTGAGATCCTCGCTCTTTACCAGGTGCCATGTCGATACTGTTTCCATTTTCATCCTATAATGCCTCCAGATTTAACAATAGTTAACGCAGTCCGTCGCGTGACGGACGTGAACGGTGGACAAGCATACCACAAAAAAATCATTCCGGACGAGTTGACCTGATTAGAATAAGAGAAAAAGCCGCGCCCGGTTTATAGTCGCGGCTGTCATGAAGAGGGCGGGCGAGGACGCCCGTCGCAGCTAAAGATTATTAAATTTTGCGTTCCTGAAACAGCGCCGCCAGGTTCTTGCCGAACGGGGGGCGGACGATACCGCGCTCTGTTATGACGGCGGTGACAAGCGCCGCGTCTGCGCAGTCGAAAGCGGGGTTGTATACCTTTACGCCTTCCGGCGCCATGCGCTCCTTGAACCACATCTCGGTGATTTCCTCTGGCGGTCGTTCCTCTATCACTATGTCCTCCGCGCTTTTAGCCGACAGGTCTATCGTCGATGTCGGCGCGCACACGTAGAACGGCACTCCGTAGTGCTTCGCGATTATGGCGAGGCCGGACGTCCCGATTTTGTTGCAGGCGTCGCCGTTCGCGGCGAGGCGGTCGCAGCCAACGAAGACGGCTTGCACCCAGCCGTTTTTCATCACCTGCGACGCCATGCTGTCGCAGATGAGCGTCGTGTCCGCCCCGATGGAGGACATCTCCAGCGATGACAGGCGCGCCCCCTGGAGGAGGGGTCGGGTCTCGCAGGTGAACACGCGGAAGCTGTAGCCCTTCATGCGCCCTATGTAAATGGGGGCGAGCGCCGTCCCGTACTTCACGGTCGCGAGCCAGCCGGCGTTGCAGTGGGTGAGGATGCCGTCCCCGTCTTTGATGAGGCTCAGGCCATGTTCCCCTATCGCGCGGCAGACGCCGATGTCCTCGTCGTGAATGGCTATGGCCTCCGCCCGCAGCAGCTCCTTGATCCGCGGGACGGGGAGGGCGCAGTTCTGGCGCGCTGTTTCCTCCATGCGCCTGAGCGCCCAGAAGAGGTTTACAGCCGTAGGGCGCGACGAGGCGAGGTAGTCGCTCGCGGCCTTGAACCTGCCGTAAAAAACCTCGTATTCGGCGGAATCTATCTCAAGCGCCGCCAAGTACAGCCCAATCGCTGCCGCTACCCCTATGGCCGGGGCGCCGCGCACCTGCAGCGAGCGTATGGCGCGGTGGATGTCCTCCAGCTTCGTGAGGTACAGGATCTCGAAAGAACCAGGGAGTCGCGTCTGGTCTATTATGGCGAGCGCCCCGCGCCCCTCGTCAAGCGATACCGTCTCATAGTCCGTTATGTTTTTGATCATTTTGCCGTATTCCGTCCTTCTTCCTTCTTATTTCAGGAGCCTCATCGACGTGGCGATCCGGACCGCGTCCGCGCGGTTTACGGCGCCGAGCTTGTTGTAGACGCTCCGTATGACGCTCTTTACCGTGTTTATGGACAGCGAGTTCGCGGCGGCGATTTCATCGCGCGTCAGTCCCTGCGAAAGCGTGTTGAGGATCCCTAGCTCGCGCTTCGACAGCTTGCCGGGGTGTTCCGCCTGAAGGCCGCCTTGCCTGTTGTATTCGCTCGCGATAGCGGTGAGTCTTTTGGCGAAAGTGGACGCTTTCCTGGAGACGTCGTCCAGCCAGTCGCCGTCGAAATTATATTTATCGGATCTCCTGGCCGCATCGACCAGCCGTCTCATGCTGCCGGCACTCTCCACGAAGGGCGTTATGATCTTGTTCCCGCGCGCCTTTTCGTAAGCGTCCTGGAAAAACGAGAGCGCGCGTTCCGTGTCCCCGAGCTTGAGGTACGCGACCGCGTGCAGCACGAGGCACTTGAGCACGTTTATCCACCTGCCCTGCATCCTGTACAGTTTCTCGTTGTGTTCCAGGAACGCTATGGCCTCGTGATATTTTTCGGCGCCCAGCAGGTATTCCGCCTGGATTATCTTCTCGCGCCCCCCGATGGCCAGCGGGCGGTTCCTGTTCGCCTCGTTCATCTCCGGCGAGATGATCCACAGCGCGAGCGAGCCATAATCCCCGACGGGGCCATAGATCGACGCCATCGCGCAATCCCTCATCTCGTAAAGCTCGGTGAGTCCCCTCTCGTTTATATAGTCCCTCACGAACGTGAGATGGGCCATGCACTCGTTGAAGTCGCCTTGCATTATGGCGGTCCTGGCGAGTATTATGTGTCCGTTGCCGAGTATGTCGTGTTGCCCGGCGTCCATCGCGGTGAAAATTGCCTTGTGCGCGTACTCCTTCGCCTTGTCGAAGTCGAACCTGTGATAGCCGGCTTCTGCCGAGAAGAGGTAATTGAGCCCGCTCCCGCCGCCCCTAGCCACCCTCACGTAGTAGGGCATGGTTTCGTTGAGTTCTTTTTCAGAGCGCTCTATGGAGCCGGGCAGGTCGTCTCCTATGCTCAGGATGTCGATATTCCTGATGTGCATGTATTTCTTCGAGTCCGAGCCGTCCGGCAGACATTCGCTCGCCAGCTTGAAGAACTTGGCGAAAACGGGTTTCGCCCGCATCATGTTTACCTGGGCCATCAGCCAGTATACCTCGCCCAGAAGCGGCCTCGCCTCAGGGGCGCCGAGTTTCCCGGTCAGCCCGTTCAGGATCTCGTATGCCTTGTCGAGTTCCAGCTTGTTGGATAGGGAGACGGCGATCATGAACTCAGCAATCGGGTTTTGCTCGACGAACTCACGGCTCAGGAGTGAGAGTTCTTTTAGGAGGTAGTCTGCGTGTCCCTTGCTGTAAACGACGTTCCTGGTCGTATATTCGACTATCGCCCTGAGTATTCCGTCGGGGCTGCCGCACTTTTCGTAGCAATCTACTGCCTCCAGGAGGTAGCCTTGGTCGAAATATTTGTCCCCGGAGCGTCGCCAGAAGTCACGCTTCTCCTCGTCGCTCAGCATGAAATCCTTCGTAGCGAGGAACGCGCGGTACATCTTTTGGAACGTGAAGAGCCCGGACGCGCGGTCGCTTGAGATAAAGAGATTGGATTTCATGAAGTTGTCGGCTTCGGTCTGCTCGATGCAGGCGATACCCCTCGATATCTCGTATGTGAAGAGGTTGAGCAGGGACAGCTTTATGAGTTTCTTTTTAAACTCAATGGGATAGGGCGAAAAAAATTTCCTCTCGAACATCTCGTAAACGACTTCCAGTTTCGTCCTCTCATCGGCGTGGGGCCTCACGTCGAACTCGTTCACGATGAGGTATAGCACCAGGGGCCAGCCTTCCACGTCGCTTTCGATCTTCTTAAGCCTCTCGTCCGTCAGTTTATGCCCGTAGAGGCTGAACAACTGGCGCGTCTCGTCGGGCGTGAACCTCATGTCGTCCGAGGTGATCTGGAAGAGCCGCCCGCTCCGCAGCGCGTCCAGCCCTATGTCAGTCTTGGCATCGGAGATGAGCAGCAGACAGAAGTTTTCAAGGTTCGCCCTTATGAGGTTTTCGAAAAAATACAGTATCTCGCTGTCTGATATGCGTCCGAAGTCGTCAACCACGAATAAAATCTGTGCGCCGTTGTAGACCTCTTTGGCGAATATGCGCAGGAACGAGTCGAAGGACTGGCTGTTCAGAGGGAAGCCCAGGGACCGTAATTTCTCAGCCATCTTCGGGAATGTGACGCTCACCGCGTTAACGAGGTCGTCCCAGAAATGCCCGATCACGTTGTCCAACTGGTTTATCCGCATCCACACGACGCGCGCGCGCGCTTTCCAGACGAATGCGGCGACTTCGCAGGTTTTGCCGTAGCCAGGGCCGGCCATCACGAGTACGAGCGTTTTCTGGACAGCGCGTTCCAACAGCCGGGCAACCCTAGGGCGTTCCAGGATCCCTGTCCCCGTCGGAAGAGACGTATGTGCGCTTTTCATGAACCCTACACTCCCCGCTCTTTCATAATTATATGTATTATACAAAAATTTTAACCAAAAGGGTGTATTTTGTACAAATATAATATTGGTAGAATAATTGAGTTCTTTTTGTTGCGGTGGAATTTTACCAGGAGAGGTGAGCAGGGATGAGGAAGCAGGGGGGAACGCTCGACAGAAGCGTATGCGGCTACGCGTCAGTCAATTTTGGGTTCACTTTGCTTTATATGGCGGTGGCGTCGTTTCTGATGTATTTTTACACGGACGTGGTCGTCATCTCCGCCGGCGCGGTCTCCGCCATCCTGTTCGTCTCCCGCTTCTTTGACGTGGCCATCGACCCGTTCATCGGCTACTACATGGACAACAACTCCACTAGATTCGGGAAGTTCAAGGGATATATCTACTACTGGGCGCTCCCGTCGAGCGTGCTGTTCGTCCTGCTCTTCCTTCCGTCGCCTTTTGCAGGGTACATGTCGATAGCGTGGCGTCTCCTCGTCTACATGGCGTGGGGCTTCTGTTTCAGCATGATCGAGGTGTCGAATTTACCCCTGCTGGCCCTCATATGCAACGACAGAGGGAAGAGGAACCTCGCCAACACGTTGAAGATCAGCGCCAGCATCATAGCGATGCTCGCAATATCCTACCTCACGCTCAAGCTGGTGAGCGCCCTGGGCGGCGGGTCCGAGGAGAGGGGCTTTGGAGCGACCGCTCTCATCATCGCGGTTTGCGCGCTCGCTTCATTCATTTACGGCGCAAGGAACATCACGGAGAGCAGCGAGCCTGAGAAGAACAGCCTCCCCTTTTTCAAGACGCTCCGGGCGGTTTTTGAAAACAAGCAGCTCGTGTTCCTGTACTTCATGATGATGTGCGACCAGATAGCCCTTTTGACCAGGACGCAGTCTGCGCTCTATTACTTGAAATATTGCATCGGGCGGCAGGATCTGATCCCGCTGTTTTTCCTGACCGGCATAGTGAGTTCGCTCGCCGCGCAGCCGCTCGTGTTCATGGCCTCGAAGCACTGCAGCCTCCAGAGCCTCATGGTCTTTGGCTATCTCGGCGGCGCGGCTGGGGTGGTCGCGATGGGCGCGGCAGGGCATTCTATCGGGGGGATTTTAGCCTGCACCGTCATCTACGGCGTCGCCACGGCGTTCCCGATAAACCTCGTTTTCGTCTACGCCACGGAGCTTTCGGAATCGCTTTCCCGCAAGAGGAACGCGAGTTTCGGCGGGGTCATAAACTCGCTGTTGCAGATGGCGGCGAAGATAGGCTCCACGCTCGCGGGGTCAGGCGTCGCGCTCGTGCTATACCTCATGTCATACGTGCCGAACGTGGAACAGAGCGCTCGCTCGCTTCTGGGGATAAAAATCTGCTTCCTGTGGCTCTCGACCGCGCTCATGCTGCTCTGCGCCTTTTTCGCCTACATGTCGTTCAAATCCTCGGGCAACGCCCCGAAGGAGCGCACGGAGATCCCGTTCGAACCCGAGGACGTCCCAGTTATGCTGGCGGGTGGTTTTGAGGATTGACGTTTGGCGCGTCTTCGCCGCCACTGCTGCGCGCCTGCCTCGCCCGCAATCCTCAGCGTACCATAAGTACGCTTCCGGTCGCTCGTTCGGCAATCCCTTGCATTGCCAGCGAATCCGTGCCAAACGCTTGCATGAGGCGTCTTCGCCGTCACAGCCTGACGGTGTATTTTTCTACCGGAGCGAAGGCGTCGGTGAATGCGTCGATCTTGGCTGAAAACGGCTTCGTCCACTTATGGGACAGGAGCTTTGCCATGTAAGCGCTTTCGGGCTCGGCCTCGACGGCCGGTCCGGAGGCGAGCGCCACGATCATTATGTTCTGACGCCGCGACTCGTCGTTCGGATACGTAGCAGGGAATATCATCACCTCGGGGAACGACGCCGCTATGCCGGAGTATATGCCGCTGAAAAGGTCGTGGTCTATGGAGGAGATTATGTTGACGACGAATACCCCGTCCGGCGTCAGCAGCTCGCGCACCCTCGACATGCACTCCGCTGTCGTCATGTGGAACGGGATGTTGTAGGACGAGCCGAACACGTCCTCGAATATCGCGTCGTACTTCCCCTCGCCAGACGCCGCTTCCCTGTTGAGGAAGTTCCTCGCGTCCTCGTGATATATCGTCTGCCCGGGCCTGTCCGCCAGATAAAAATATTCGCGGGCGATGGCCGTGATGCCGGGATCCAGCTCCACTATGTCGACGGAGACACCAGGACGCGTAGCCGTGATGTGTTTCGGTACGCAGTAACCGCCGCCGCCGAGCATTAGCACCCTCTTCGTGTCCGGCTTGTAGTGGAAGGCGAGGTCGTAAAATTTCGTGTAGTCGCTGTAGAGTTCCGACGGGCTGTCGATGTACATGAGCGATTGCGCGCCCATCGGGTCTGTCTGCAAGATGCGGATCTTCCTGCCGCTGCCGAAAGCGTCCATGTCCATTATCCTTACCGAGTTGTACTGAGTGTCTACGTTCAAGCCAAGCGGAGTCATGGGCAAAACACCAGCCTCGTTCAATATTCCAAGGGATACCGACAGTATCGCCAGCGCAAGCGGGGGGATCGTCTTGGAAGCCCTCCCGCCGTAACTCAGTAAGAATGCCACGGTTCCCAGTACCGCCGCCACTATAAAGAGAATCGTGCGGGACGAAAAGAGCGAAATCAACACGAATCCGCCCAGGAAGGTCCCGAGTATGCTGCCGGCGGACGAGAGCGCGGAAAACCTCCCTACCGTTGCGCCGGCCTTGCCCAGGTTGTTTATCGCCAGGCGGACGACGAACGGCGAAACCATGCCCAAGAGCGCGCTGGGCAGAGAGAAGAGGCATATCGCCGCGACGATGGAAGCGATGTATATGTTCGACGCGCCCCGCGAGAGGGAGTTCAAGAGCGGGTTCGCGACCAGCGCCACGAACACCGTCACTAAAGCCGCCGCGCCGATGATCCAGGCGAGTAGCCCAGCCCTAGGGTACCTGTCCGACACCACTCCGCCCGTCCAGTAGCCTGCGGTGAGGCTCAGCATGATTATCCCGATCAGCGATGTCCAGACGACGAGCGACGTGCCCATATAAGGAGCCACGATACGCGACCCCGCCATCTCCAAGACCATGACGCACATCCCGCAGAGAAAGGACGCTGCGTAGAGGCTCGTCTCCCTGACTGCGCCCTCCTGGACAGCAAACTTCTTCTTCGACTTGTACAGCTTCAAAGCCCTCCTAAAGCCCTGTCACACAGGCATGTTTTTTGTCGAGGCGCCGTTTATTATAGCACCATTATGAGGCCTGGTTTCATAGCCTGTTACCAAGGGGTGGCAGATTTCCCAGTCTACGTGCGGCTGTGAAGCACTAAACCGTATAATATTCCGTATAATTTTTCAGGGCGCATCTTACTACTGGAGCGTTATACGGTCTCGATCCTTGAACGCCGTCGCAGACTACGCTCGCGGGGTGCGCCAGGAGGGCGGGAAAAGGCTGGAACAGGGCTTGCAAGCGGGAGTTTTGCCGTATAATATACCGTATAACGGATTTCGCCCCGAAATTCGGATACAGTGGCAACGGGCGTTTAGGGGCATTATAGTGACTATGGGCCATAGTCAGTAAATCTCGTGCATGTTTCATGCAAATTGCTGAGTTGCTGGCTATGATGGATT
>JAISFV010000015.1 GCA_031263445.1 Synergistaceae bacterium
TATTGGTTTGGCATACCGTTCGCGGGTTCGTACACGCTCCTATACGCCGGGCTCCTGCTGTTCGGCTTCGCGGTCGTGGGCATCGGGCTGTGCATCTCCGCGCTGTCCGCCACCATGCAGCAGGCGCTGATGTTTACATTCACTCTGCTGATGCCGATGATTCTGCTTTCGGGGTTCGCCACGCCCATCCCGTCAATGCCGAAGGCGCTTCAGTGGGCGACACTGGCAAACCCCGTCCGCTATGGGGTGGAGTTCGCTCAGCGCATCTATCTGGAGGGAGCGGGAATAGCTGAGGTGAGAGGAGTTTTCCTGTCTTTAGCCGCAATAGCGTTCGTCACACTGGGAGCGGCATCGCGGCTGTTTCGCGAGAAGATGGAGTGATACAGATTTATTGTCAGTTTAATCTTTGCCGGAAAATATGTTCTTTATTGTCAGGTATCCCTCTATTACTTGCCCGTCGTTCATATCCTCTGAAAGCAAATAGCGGCATTTTTGTTCGAGAGCGGATGCTATGATAAGGCTGTCGTAGTACGAATAGCCGTACCTTTCATGCACATCGAGGGCTTTCATGATAATTGTTTCATCGATAGCGGCGAGACGACATGTTTCGCAAATTTCCCCGAGGGCGTTTTTAACGGCTTGGACTGGATGGCGCAGTTTCCGTAGCGCCACACCGCAAAATTCATTCAGTACCTGAGTGCTTACAACACGATCAAACGTATTGATTGCGGCCAAAACCCGCTCTCGCTTCACCGAATCCGTTTCAGAGTACAAATATACGAAAAGATTGGTATCCAGAAAAGCTCTGTCAGCGTTCATGCACTTCTTCGCGGTCGAATTTAAAGTTCCTTGTGTCGAGTTTCAGAGCTGTGAAGTCGGAAGACGTCAACGCTCCGGCTTTAGACCTGGGGTTGATAAAGCGCTCCTCGCCTGCCGTGTCAATGCTGGAAACATAATCGGCTGATGAGCGAATATCGGAATTATCCCGCGTAAAATCATCCTTAACCCTTTGAGCGCCCCGCTCGAATGTCGTTTGAGCGCTGTCTGACACCGTGATGACAACTCGAAGACCATCCTGTACTTGGGGCATATCGACAGGAATGACTCTGCCGTTTTCGATATATCCCTGAAAAGCCCGCATAACCGCCACCTCCGCTTCGGCTTTATTTTATCACCTTTTCGGACGGCACATCAACCGCAATGACACGTCTCGCGGCGCGCGAACATCCACAAGAGCGCAAGGCCCCTTGCGGGGCCTTGCGGCGGTTCTTGTCCTATCGCTCGAATCAAACGTTTACTTGCCTTTTTTGTTCATCTTTATTTGTTCTTTTTTTTCGTCGCCAGCGGGACCGCCGGCAGCGCAGCCAAAAAAGCTAACATGCCGAAGAGGCCGAAACCCGCGCCGCAGCCGCCGCTGCCGGAGCCGTTGGAGCTCCCGTCAGCGAAGCGCATCGTCACCGCGTGGTTGTCCGGGTTCGCGTCCGATTTATGCACGCCCAGGTGCGAGGTCGCCTCCGCCACCAGGGTCTTGAGTTCGACGATATCCTTGTGCAGGGTCGGGTCGTAGCGCACGCGGAAGCGGTACTTCGTGTCCTTGGGCATGTACGGCGTGTGCTGTGAGGCCACAGCCGACTCGCCGTTCACGAGGAGTTCGAGATACACGATGGGCGTCCCGGCCCATGCCGGTTCCCCTGCCGAATCGAGCGCCACGTCGCAGTCGATGTAGAACGGCTCATTTTGCGGGAGAGCGTCGGGGTCGAGGGTGTTGCCGTCGACGTCGCGCACCGTCAGGCCGTGAATCCGCAGGTCGAGGTTCTCACCGGGTCCCGCCTCGTATGTGTCCGCGGGCGAAACCTCGCCGTCCGCCGTGATGCCGCGCGCGCCCAGGCTGTCGGTGTAACCGGCGTAGGTTCCGACGTAGACGTGGCCCCAATCGTTGTCCACGCTCAACTGAGCGCCGGAGTAGGTCAGTTTGACGTGAAGATAGCCGTTCTCCTCGACGCTGGGAGCGCGCCACTTGAAGGAGACGTCCGTCCAGTTGTCCGACGAGGCGTCATACTCCCTGCCGGCGATTATGGGCACTGTCCCGTTAGCCCCGCTTATCGCCGTCGCCTTGGAGGGATCCGGGTCTTCGGGGTAGCCGTCGACGACGGCCGCCTTCTGGTACAAAACCTGCCAGGCGATGGGCTGCGCCGTGTTCACGAAGCTGTAGTTGTAGATGCGGAACGTCCCCGTGGTCTCCACGCCCGTCGGGAACGTGTCGAGATAAATGGCCTTGTCGAAGTTCATGCCCCTCAATTTGTACGTGACGGGGCTCGTGTTGTGCTCGCCGCTGTCGGTGTTGAAGCGGAACGGAAGGAGCAGGCCGGGGTCGGGGGTCGTGGCATACGGCGAGGTCCTGCCCCACAGGAACGAGGACGAGGACGTGTCCTTGAGACGAGTCACCGCGTAAGCCGTGGTGAGCGCCCCGTCGTCCTGCGTGTAAAGCGCCGTCGCGGCATGGAACGCCTGGTCCGTCCTCGAAAAACCGCTCAGGTTCTTGTAGGGCTGCGTGCCCCCAGCGGTCGTCATGCCGGGCCAGTTGAGCGTCACGCCCTGCGTCGAGGAGGCGTTGGTGGAGGTGAGCGAACTCGTCTTCCACATATCGTCCATCGTCGTGTTGAGGCTGTAATCCCCAGCGTCAAGTATCTTGGCGCCGACGCCCACCGATATGCCGAGTTTGTTCTCCACGGAACTCATATTCTCGGTGTATTCCGTGTCCGAGAAGGTCGTCTGGCCGGACGCCGCGTCCTGAGCGCCGATGTACACCTCGCTGCTGCTCCCTAGGACGATTCCGTCCCCCGCGCCCGCCGGGTAGCCCATGGTCTTCGTCACGTCCCTCGGGTACGTGAAGAGGTTGCGGACGTCGTGGTTCGGCTGGTACCAGTCCAGGCCGAGGCCGGACGTCGGCAGCGACTGCGTGGACGCGGAGTGAGCGACGATGAACTGGAGGAACGCCTGCCCCTCCGAACCGTCCGCTGCCACAGTCGTCCGCTCCCACGACGGGGCAAGGACGGGGTAGCGCCACATCGTGTAGCTTGTCTCGTTGTAATAGATCGCGTCGTCCGCGGCGGCGTTGGCCTTCAGGCTGTTGGTCGTCGTGTAGGTCTTCCTCTCGGTATAGCTGGTTGCCTTATCGTTAGCGTAGCTCAGCCCGGTGCTGACGCTCACGGAGTAGATGCCCGGGACCCCCGCCGACGTCTTGGTGTCGAGTTTGACGCCGATCTTGAAATCCGTGTTCTCCGTGGTGGAGGAGATCGTCTGGCTGCTGCCGTCGTAGAGGTACTGCGTCGAGTAGCCGCCGAGGTTGGAGAAGACGTCCGGGTAGCTGTTGCCGAGCGCGTCCGGTGGGTTCGCGGCGCTCCTGCCGCCCGCGGTGAAGTCGCCGCTCACGATGTCCCGGTGGCGGGGCGGGGCCTGCATGATGACGGTGGGCGTCGCGTTGCCGGAGACCTGCAGCACAGCCGGCGGCCCCACCGCCAGGCTCCTGTCGGGCGCGGCTATGGCCAGCACCGTGCCGAAGTCGCCGTGGCTGCTGGCGTTGTTGTAATCGCTGTCGGAATAGGTGGCGGGGTCGGCCCAATACTCGCTTATAGTTGTAATGCCTCCGCTCCTGCTCCACCCGTACGCCCCCACGTGCAGGTTGTAATTGAGGGTGTGCGAGACGACGGCTATTTGCAGCG
>JAISFV010000042.1 GCA_031263445.1 Synergistaceae bacterium
TCCGATTACGTGAGGGAGGTCTGCGGGTTCATGGGCTCGCAGGTTTGCTCCAGGGTGGGCGGGTACGCCGAGACGTTCGATTTCGACGTCCTCCCCGACCCGGCCGTGCGCAACAGCGCACGCGCAATGGCGATGGCTACTGCGTACAACCTGCTCATGAGGCGGAACGCCGTTTCTTCGCCCGATGACATAACTGACATAATACGCGCTACATCTGCCGAGTTCCTGGAAAAATCTGGCGGGCCGCGATAGCCGATACGATAGCCCGCCGTAAATCAGCCTTTGCTTAATTCGCCCTGCAAACTGCCCAGGGAATCTTTCACGTCCTGGATGGATCGCATGTCGAAGAGCCTTTCGACCGCCGCAGTGATCTTGGCCTTGTCGATGCGCCCGATCAGATGTTTGATCTTGCCTGCCTGCGACGGAGCGACGCTCAGCTCCGTCACGCCGAGGGCGACCCATACCGGGAGGAGTAGCTCGTCGGAGGCAACTTCCCCGCAGATGCCCCAGGGGATGCCGCGCTTCGTCGCGCTCGCCGCTACCATGCGGATCGCTCGCAGGACGGACAGGTTGCAACTGTCGTACAGATACTGTACACGTTCGTTCATCCTGTCCGACACCGTGACGTACTGGATCAGGTCGTTCGAGCCGATGCTGAAGAAGTCAGCCTCCTCTGCGAGCTGATCCGACAGCAGCGCCGCCGCCGGCGTCTCGACCATGATGCCGACCGCTATGTTTTCGTTGAACGCCAGGCCGTCGCCGCGCAGCGACTCCTTGGCCCTCTCGACGCACTCCTTGGCCTGCCGCAGCTCCTCTGCCGTCACGATCATCGGGAACATCACCTTGACGCCGCCGTGCGCTGACGCCCGCAGTATGGCCCTCAATTGCGTGTGAAAGACTTCCGGGCGGTCCAGGCAGAGGCGTATCGCGCGGTAACCCAGAAATGGGTTGTCCTCCTTGGGTATGTCCATGTACGCTAGCTGTTTGTCCCCGCCGATGTCCAGCGTGCGGATAATGACCTCCTTGCCGGAAGCCCGTCTGGCGATGTCGCCGTATACCTCATATTGCGCGTCCTCGTCCGGGTAGTCCGGCCTGCCCATGTATACGAACTCAGTGCGGAGCAGCCCGATGCCGTCGCATTTCTCCGCGTCGAATGACTTTATGCTGTCGGCGTCCCCGGTGTTCACAAGGACGTCGATGTGAAACCCGTCAATGGTTTGTGCGGGTTTGCCGGCTGAAAGGCTGTACTCGCGGTTCAGTTTTTTCTCCCTTTCGCTTTTTTCAACGAACTCCCTGAACGTAGCCTCGTCAGGGTCTATCTGAACGGTTCCGCCGTATGCGTCCACTATGATCCGCTCACGGCCCGAGACCTCGCCCAGAAGGCCCTCGACCCCGATGATGGCAGGGATGCCCAGTGCTTTGGCCAGAATGACCGTATGCGACGTAGTGCCGCCCCTCTCGGTGACGAGGCCCCTTATACGCGACTTGTCCATCTTGACGGTCTCGGCGGGCGTGAGATCCCGTGCCACGATTATCACGTCGCTCACGCTGTTTGCCTCTATCGTAAAATCTCCGCCCGCGCCGGACAGGCAGCCGATGACCTCCCCGCAGACGTTCTCGATGTCCGCGCCCCTCTCCTTGAGGTACGGGTCGTCCATCCCCTCGAACATGGCCGCGACGCCTCTGCACTCCTCGTAGATGGCGTATTCGATGTTGACGGACTCGGACTGCGAGCGCGAGAGGGCCTTTTGGAAGAACGCGTCGTCGTCCAGGATCATCCTGTACGCGCCGAATATCTCGGCCTCATCAGGGCCGATATCACGCGCGGCTCGCTCCTCTAGCTCAGAGAAACGGGCTTCGCAGACGCCGCGCGCCTTGCGGAAGCGCTCTTCCTCAGCGGCGTGATCCGTTACCTCGTATCTTTGCGGCACGGCGGGTGCGTCCCGTTTTACCACGGCCGTCCCGGACGCGTATCCCTTTGAGCCGCTTATGCCCTTCAGCGTCTTCATTCAGGCGTCACTCCGCGAGGCCGTTTATGAAGCCCACTATCTGACCGCCCGCGTCGTCCTCGTCTGCGCCTGTGGCGGTGACCTGCACGTCTGACCCCTGCTTTATCCCTGCCGACAGGACGCTGATTATGCTCTTCGGGTCAAATTTGTTCCCTGACGCGTCCGTTATCTGAAGGTCGCTGGAGAATTTCTTGCACAGCGCCACTAGCTGGGCTGCGGGGCGCGCGTGCAATCCTGTCGGGTTTTTGATCGTCGCGTTGGCTGTGAACATGCGTAAATCCTCCTCGTTAAGTATGGACTTGGCCGGTCTCTCTCACGCAAATGGCAGTCAAGAAGGCTGATTCGTTGTTTTATGACTGCGGGCGTTGCGTATGACTTACATTTTAAACAGAAACCGTTCTTGATTATAATCTTATGGCAGGGTGACCGCAAGCGGCATAAGCTGAAAACGGACTGACGGAAGCGCGATTTATTGCTCGAAGTCGAGCCAGACACTGCTGCCGTGAGCGCGTCTGCCGACTGCGGGCAGGTAGGCCTTCCAGAACCTGTCGCCGCTCTTGAGCGAGTAGTGCAGTTCCCTCCCCTGGTACTGGACGGACTCTATCACGGCCGGAACCCCATGCCCTTCATCCGAGAAGCGGAACTGCTCAGGGCGCACCGGGAACATGCCAGCCTCCCTCCAGAACGGGGCGACATCGACGCCGCTCCATCGGACATCGCCGCCTGAGCCTCCGGGGCGGAAGGCGTCTCCCTCCCACGCGCCGGGGACGAGGTTGGCCTTTGAGACGAACTGCGCGACGAATGCCGAGACGGGTCGCGTGTAAACGTCCTCCGGCGTCCCCGTCTGCTCGACGAGCCCTTCGTTCATGACGATGATCCGGTCGGCCATCGCCATGGCCTCCTCCTGGTCGTGGGTCACGTAGACGACGGTGTTCTCGTGTGCCCTGTGCGACGACATGATCTCGCGCCTCATCTCGACACGGAGATCGGCGTCGAGGCTGGATAGCGGCTCGTCCATCAGCAGCACGCCGGTGTTTCCCGCTACGGCCCGCGCGAGCGCGACGCGCTGACGTTGCCCGCCGGAGAGCTGGGCCGGATATCTCGACAGGAACGCCCCGAGGCCGACCGACTCCAGGATCCTCATGGCCTCCTTGCCGGGCGCGCCTCCCTTTTCCCGCTTGTGACTGTGCCTGAGCGCGAATACGACGTGGTCGAGCACGGTCATGTGCGGCCAGAGGGCAAAGGACTGGAACACCATGCCTATGCCGCGCCTCTCCGGGGGCGTTATCCTCTCAGGGGAGGAGACGGGCTTCCCGTCGAAGAGTATCCGCCCTGTCGTCGGCGAGTCAAAGCCGGCGATAAGGCGTAGCAACGTCGTCTTCCCGCACCCCGACGGCCCCAGTATCGCTGTGAACGTGCCGGGCGGGCACTGCGCGGAGACCGATTTCAGGGCGTCGAACGCCCCGAAGCTCTTCCGTATGTTTTCGACCGAAATTTCAGTGCTCATCAGACGGGCTCCGAACGCATATCCATCAAAGTTTCCTCCGTTTTGTCTGCAATAGGTGCAAAGCGATATTCGGCAGGGAGAAGAGGGCGAGAGCGGCCAAGACCATCGATGAGAAGGCGCATGAGACGGTGACGTTGCCGGATTGCTCGAAGTTCAGCACGACCGCGCCTATGGTCTCGGATCCGAGCGCGCCAAGGATCGACGAGACGGTCAGCTCCGTGAACGCGTGTGTCGTGGTCATGAAAAAGCCCGAGACGATCCCCGACGCGAGCAGCGGCGCCAGAATTCTGGCCCACCGCGTCGGCGCGCGCGCGCCGCAGATGCTGGCTGCTTCCTCCACTGACTGATCCACCTGCATCATCGCGCTCGTGACAGCCCTGAACTGCAGCAGCGTAAAGCGTATGATGTACGCGCCGCCCAGAAGCCAGACCGTGCCGTAGATCCCTGGCCTCCAGCCTGGCAGCGGCTCTACCCACGATATTATCATAGAGAGGGCGAACACGCCGCCTGGCAAGACGTAAGGCAGAGAAAACGCCGCCTCCATGAACCTGTAGCGCCAACCGCCGATGCGGACCCTGCCGTAGGCGACCGCGCTGCCGATCACGCAGGCGGCTGCCCCGGCCGAAAGGGCCAGCTGGAAGCTGTTTTTGAGAGCGCTCAGGGCCTTCCGGTTGCGGAGGAGGAACGCGAAGTTGTCCAGCGTGACGTTGCCTGCGGCCAGTTTGACGCCGTAAGCCTTGAGCAGCGACGTTGCGAGCATCGCGAAGAGCGGCAAAAGAGACGTGGCGATGATGAAAAGCCAGACCGCCGCTTCGACCGGTATGCGCGCGCGGCCCAGGAAACAGCGCGGCTGCCTGTCCTCGGCCACGCTCTCCGTGACGTGCGCGCCCCTCCCGAGGAGCCATATCGCCCCGCAGCAGAACAGGGCCAAGAAGCCCAGTATGGCCGACAGGCACGACGCCCTTGAGAAGGCTGACGGGCCGAAGCCCGCTATCTCTTGGTAAATCAGCGTGCTGAGCACGTTTATGCCCTTGTCGGATCCTAGGAACGCAGGGATCCCGAAGTTGTCGAGGCCGGCCAGGACGACTATCATGCCCCCGCCAACTAGCCCTGGCAGGACGAGCGGGAGCGTGACGTGAAAGAAAGCGCCGAGCCTGGAGCAGCCGGCGGCACGCGCCGCCCACTCGAGGTCGCGCGGGATCTTTCGAAGCGCGCCGAGACAGAGCAGATAACCCAGCGGGGCGTGGCAGATCGCCATCACAAAGACGATCCCCCAATAGCTGCGGACGGACGGGACGGCGACGCCCAGCGTCCCCGCCAGCATCCCGCTCGCACCGGTCATCCGGCTCCAGGCAAGTGAAGTGATGTACGACGGGATCATAAATGGCAGCATGAAGAAGATCTCGAGCGCGAGCTTCCCGCGCAGGTCGGTGTAGGCAATCAGCCACGCCTCCAGGAGCCCTATGCCCATGGCCAGTATCGTAGAAAGGAGCGTTATGCCGACCGTGTTGACGATCCCGGCCCTGACGCTCCTCGACGCCAGCAGGTCCGCGTACCCGCCGAGCGACAGCGTGTCGCCAGACCACACGCTCAGCAGGAACATCCGCGCGATGGGTATCATGAAAAAAAACGCGACCAGGCCGCAGAAAAACAGGCTGCTCAGTGAAGCCCGCCTCGTATGGCCGAGTCGCGTAGTATGCGTCAGGATGTTCAAATGCCCGGGTCTTCTTCCGTTTGTTCTGTCGCTGTTTTGCTTTACCGGTGCCGGGTTTATTGGAAGATTTCGGCGAACTTCTTCTTGTCCGCCTCACGCTCCTTCGCCAGAAGCGCCGGGTCGAAATCGAGGATCTTGAGGTCGCCCGCGCTCCTGAGTCCCTCCGGGGCGGCGACGCCGTTCCTCACCGGCGTGTAGTCCTGCTTCACTACGAGCTTCTGCCCGTCCTCCGACAACACGAAGTCCACGAATGTTTTAGCGCTCGGGTTGATGTTTTCCTTCTTGACGATGGCTATCGGCTCCGTCACGATCGTCACGCCCTCTTTGGGGTACGCGAAGTCGACGGGCGAACCCTGCTTCTTCGCCCGGAGCGCCATGTAGTCAACGACGAGGCCGTATGCCTTCTCCCCGCCGGCTATGGCCGTGATCACGCTGCCGTTCCCTCTGCCGACTGAGATCCCTGCCGCTTTGAGGTCCTCGTAGTACTTCCAGCCGAAGCCGTCGCTCCGCACGAGCACTCCGAGCTGGTACGCAGCCGCGCCGGAATAGAGCGGGCTCGCGATGAAGGTGTCGCCCTTGGCTGCCGCGTCCGTCATGATCTTCCAGGAGTCAGGAGCGGCCTTGACCTTGTTCGTGTTGTAGATCAAAACAGTCGCCAATACCTTCGTGCCGCAGTACATGCTGTCCTTGTCGGCGAAATTCGCCGGTATCGCCGAGAGTTCCGGCGAGCGGTACGGTTCGAGCATGCCTTGCGTCTTCAAGACGTCGAAGGTGACGCTGTCCGCCAGGAGGAGGACGTCGGCTTCGACCTTGCCTGTCATCTTCTCCGCCATGACTTTGCTGATCACCTCTTCAGTGCCTGACCTGAACACCTTGACCTCGATATCGGGGTGCTTCGCCTTGAAAGCCCCCAGCAGCCCCTCCACGTCCTCGTCTATCTGGGACGTATACAGGATGAGCGGCGCCGGCGCGGCTGATGCCGGCATACAGACGAGCAGGGCTAAGATACACAGTGGAAGGATCCTCTTGATAAAAAACGACATTTTCCTCATAATAATATCTGCCTCCATTTTCGCCTTTCATGTTCTGTATCTTGTTTCACGCCCGCGTCATCCAGAGAGGCGGCGCCCTCTCCGACGCGCGCCATCATTCTAACCGCTTCCCGCGAATTGGTAAACACGCGTGACGGATGAATTCTCGACATATGCCCCCGAGTTACAATTCTGGAACAATTATTTTACATATTCGTGAATTATATTCTTAATAACTTTAGGCCCCAGATTTCAAAGTGGTACTGTTCAGCGTTTTCTTAAAATTCGCCGAATAGCAGCGTTGTCATTTAGTGCCGTCTGTACATCGCAGCTAATTTCTTCCGAAACTCGTTGATACAAAGACGTTAACAGGTTTTTTGCCTTGTGGTAATCTACTTGAGCCATCAAAAATCAGTCCTTTATAGAGTGCTGCGTAATTTATGGAGTATACCACTCGCCGAATCTGTTTTCCATATTGACAGATCGGCGGGAAGTTTATATATTGAGTCCTGTTGTTATTACTAACTGCTAATAGGAGACGGTGCAAGTGCGATCTGAATTGAAGCAGATGCGGCAAAAACAGCTCCTGAGCCTTTTGGATTCCGATCCGCTGATGTCCGACAGCGAGCTAGCCAGGGAACTGGGCGTCAGCGTCGGGACTATACGCCTCGACAGGGTGCTGCTGAACGTGCCGGAACTCCGAGAACGTGCGCGGCAGATGGCCGAGAGCGCGTCGAGCCGGCTCACCTCCATGAAGCAGGAAGAAGTGCTGGGAGAGATCATCGAGCTCGAGCCCAACAGGCTTGCCCTTTCGGTGCTGTCCACCAACAGGGAGTACGCGTTCAGGCACACCGACCTCATCGCGGACCACTATATATATGCCCAGGCGGCGACGCTGGCTATCGCCGCCGTGAAGGAGGAACTCGTCATCGTAGGATCGGCGCGAGCAAAGTTCATCAGCCCCGCCAGAGTCGGCGACCGCCTGATGGCCTGCGCCAAGGTCGGGACGCACAAGGACAACAAATACGCGGTGAGCGTCCATACCAGGATAGCCAACAGGGAAGTGTTCGTCGGCCGTTTCGTGGTCGTGGCAGTGGCGGCGAGCGGCGGCCGTGCAGCCGCGAACGCGGGGTAGGGGCTGTGCTGTTCGCGCTGGACGCCATGGGGGGCGATTTCGCCCCGAAGGAACCCTGCCGCGGCGCTGTACTTGCCTGCGGCGAGGAGCCAGAGCTGTCTGTGGCCTTGGTCGGCCGCAGGGCGGAGATAGAGCCGCACCTGGAGGACGCCCCGTTTGCCGTGCGGTCGCGGATACACATCGTCGAGGCGTCCGAGGTCATCGGCATGGGGGACAGCCCTGGCTCGTCCATCCGCACCAAAAAGGACTCCAGCATGAGGGTAGCGATGGAGATGGTGCGCGCGAGGGAGGCCGTAGGGTGCATTTCCGCCGGGAACACGGGCGCGATCGTCGCGGGCGGCGTCCTGGTGGTAGGCCGCGTCAGGGGGATAGACCGCCCCGGCCTCGCTGTCCCGATACCGGCGCTCGACAGGGCCTCGTTGCTGCTTGACGTGGGCGCTACGGTGCGGTGCAAGGCAATAAACCTGTACCAGTTCGCGCACATGGGATCGATTTACATGAGATCTCTTTCCGGCGTCGCGAGCCCGAGCGTCGCGCTGCTGTCCAACGGCCTGGAGGAGATAAAGGGTGACACAGTGATATCGGAGGCCCGCGAGATGCTGTCCAGGGCCTCCCTCAACTTCAGCGGCTACGTCGAGGGCAAAGACGTGCCGCTGGGCCGCACGGATGTCGTAGTCTGCGACGGCTTCACAGGGAACGCGCTGATAAAGTTCGGCGAGGGCATAGGCGAGATAGTCAAGTCGCTGGCGCGGACGGAGATAGAAAACCACTTTCTCCCCAAAATAGGCGCGGCGCTGATGATGCCGGCGCTCAAAAAGATCTGGGCGCGTTTCGAGCACGAGCAGCGCGGCGGGTCTCCCCTCCTGGGCGTGGACGGCATCGTGGTGAAGGCTCACGGCAATTCGAGGGACAGGGCGATCGCGGGGGCGCTGAAGGTCGCGCTGGGCTTTGCCCGGCTCAACGGGACGGAGTTGATAAAGAACAGCTTCGAGCCGTAGCGCGTCCGTTTTTTAGGGAAGGGCCGATTTATCGTAAGGAACCACAATGCAGTCAGGAGGTACATATTTTGGCGACAATCCAGGGAAGGCCGGTCGGAATCCTCGGCACAGGCATGAAGCTGCCCGAAAGGGTGGTAACGAACAGCGACCTCGAAAAAATCGTCGATACGAGTGACGAGTGGATAGTACAGAGATCCGGCATACACACGAGGCGTGTAGCTTCGGCGGAAGAAAGCAACGCGTCTTTGGCGGCGGACGCGGCGACGGAGGCGATGCGGGCCTCGGGTGTACAGGCGGGCGACGTGGACATGGTCATGGTGGGGACGAACTCACCGGACACCCTGTTTCCCGGCGTCGGCCCGATCGTGCAGGGCATGATCGGCGCGACGCGCGCCGGCGGCATGGACGTCCAGGCCGGCTGCCCGGGCGCGTTGTTCGCGATGGCGGCGGCGGCGGGCGGCATAGCTTCTGGCATATGGGACAACGTCATAGTCATCGGCTCCGAGGTAATGACGCCGCTCGTGGACCAGACGGACCGCAGTACCTGCGTACTGTTCGGGGACGGCGCGGCCGCCTGCGTGATGGGGCCGTGGCGGGAGGGCGCTCTCAAGGTGACGCACGCGGACATGAAGGCGGACGGCTCTAAGGGCGGCCTCATATACCTCCCCGGCGGGCTTTCGGCGGAGCCGGCCTCCGAGAGGACGCTGCGCGAGAAGAGGCATTTCCTGAAGATGAACGGGCGCGAGGTGTTTAAGTTCGTGAGCCGCGAACTTCCGGATTACCTAGCGAATTTTTGCCAAAGTTGTGGTATAACTTGTGACGAAGTGGACTGGTGGATATTCCACCAGGCCAATATCCGCATCATAGAATACGTTTCCGAGAGGATGGGCATTCCGATGGACCGGGTCGTCATAAACCTAGACAAGTACGGGAACACGTCGGCGGCGTCGATAATGCTGGCGCTGCACGAGTCCGCCTTCGGTGGCCTCCTGCGGCGGGGGCAGAGGATTGTGATATCGAGTTTCGGGGCCGGGATGACTTACGGCGCCATTCTGGCTGAGTCCTGAATTTGAACCGGGGTGTTGCGATGTTTGGCGCCAACAGAGTAGTGAAGTTGCTGAAAATCAAGTATCCTGTCGTACAGGGCGCCATGGCGTGGGTCGCCGACGCTGACCTGGCCGCTGCCGTGAGCAACGCGGGCGGGCTGGGCATAGTGGCGGCTGGCAACATGTCGCCTGAGATGCTGGACGCGGAGCTGCTCAAGGTGCGGCGTCTCACGGACAAGCCTTTCGGCCTCAACATAATGCTGCTCTCGCCGACCTGGAAGGACGCCCTCGACCTGGCCGAGAGGCACAGGGTCCCGGTGGTCACAACAGGAGCGGGCCTGCCCGGGAAGGTGATACAAAGGCTCTCTCCCCTCGGCATAACGGTGATACCGGTAATCGCGTCCGTCGCTCATGCGGAGCGGGTGGAAAAACAGGGCGCGTCAGCCGTGGTCGCCGAAGGGATGGAGGCCGGCGGACACGTCGGGGAGATCACGACGATGGCCCTCACGTCCCAGGTCTCGCAAGCGATCAGGATCCCTGTTATAACGGCGGGCGGCGTGGCGGACGGGCGGGGGATGCTGGCGGCTTTCGCGCTGGGGGCGGAAGGGGTTCAGATAGGCACGCGCTTCGTCTGCGCCTCGGAGTCGAACGCCCATATTAACTTTAAAAGGAAGATCATCGAGGCAAACGATCGCAGCACGGTAATCACGGGGCGTGTCCTCGGACACCCGGTGCGGTCCATAAAAAACAAGTTCACGCAAGCCTTTATGGATATGGAGGCTGACGCAGTCCCGATAGCCGACATCGACAAGTTCGGCTCAGGCAAACTGCGGGCGGCGGTGGTGGACGGCGACGTCGAGAACGGTTCCGTGATGTCGGGGCAGATAGCAGGGCTGGTGAAGGCCATCCAGCCATCCAGCCAGATAATAGAGGAGATCGTGAACGAGGCCGCGTCTCTCAGCAGGACGATCGCGGAGAGGTTCGACTGACCGTATAAATGGTCATATGAAAAGGCGGTGTCTTGAAGAATGTCATACGCGATAGTTTTTCCCGGTCAGGGCGCGCAGGAAATTGGGATGGGGAAGGATTTTTATGACTCATACAGCGTCTCCAGGGAAGTTTTCGACGAGGCGGACAGGGCGCTCGGCTTTCCGCTCTCCGAGATGATTTTTGCAGGGACGGACGAAGAGCTGACAAAGACCGCCATAACGCAGCCGGCGCTGCTCACGATGGGCATCGCCGCCATGACTGCATTTGACGAGGAGCTTGGCAGGAGCGGCAAAAAGCTGGAGCCGGCCTTTTACGCCGGCCACAGCCTGGGCGAGTACACGGCACTCGTAGCGTCCGGCGTGCTCAGCCTCGCTGACGCGGTGAGGCTCGTCCATAAGCGCGGCCAGCTAATGCAGTCGGCGGTTCCCATAGGGCGCGGCGCGATGGCGGCCGTCTTGGGGCTCGACATCGACGCGCTGGCGGATATATGCAGGGAGTCAGGCGGCGTCTGCGGGCCGGCGAACGCGAACGCCCCTGGACAGGTAGTGATATCAGGCGAGACGGACGCCGTGGATAAGGCGGGCGCGCTCGCGAAGGAGCGCGGCGCGCTGAAAGTCGTGCCGCTCAAGGTGAGCGCCCCCTTCCACTGCGAGCTCATGAGACCGGTGGCCGACGAGCTTGAGAAGGAGTTCGGCTCGCTGGAGTGGCACGATCCGTCGGCGCCCATAGTGGCCAACGCGGACTCATCGCTTTTGCTTAGGGCAGGGGCGATCCGGGAAGCCCTTTACAGGCAGACGTACTCGCCCGTCCTCTGGGCGAACGGCGTGAAGGTCATGGAAAGCGCAGGTGTAGGCCTCTTCCTCGAGTTCGGGCCTGGGAGCGTGCTGTCTGGGCTCATAAAGAGGACGGTCAAGGGCATAAAGACGCAGACCGTCGGCAAGCTCGCCGACGTGGCAAAGGCCATCGTGGCTGTCGAGGGGGTGCCCGCTTGAGTCACGGCCGGGTCGCGCTGGTGACTGGCGCAAGCCGCGGGATAGGACGAGCCGTTGCACTCAAGCTCGCGTCCGACGGCTTCCGCGTCGCCATAAATTACCAGAACTCCGCTTCCGCCGCACAGGAGGTGCTGGAGCAGATACGGGCGTCAGGAGGGACTGCGATGACAGCCCGGGCGGACGTGTCCAGCGCCGAGCAGGTCAAGGAACTGTTCGAGGCAGTGAGCAGAGAGCTGGGTCCTGTGGAGGTGCTCGTGAACAACGCCGGCATCACGAGGGACAACCTGCTCATGCGCATGTCCGACGAGGAGTGGGACTCGGTCGTCAGGACAAATCTGAACTCCGTGTTTTTCTGCACCAGGGCGGCAATTCGGACGATGATGAAAGCGCGGTTCGGGAGGATAGTGGCGATGAGCTCTGTGTCAGGCCTTGCCGGGAATGCCGGGCAGGCCAACTACGCCGCTGCGAAGGCTGGGATACTCGGCATAATCAAGAGCATCGCTCGGGAGGCCGGCTCTCGCGGGGTGACGGCGAACGTCATAGCGCCGGGCTACGTAGAGACGGACATGACGGCGTCGCTCGCGGAGAGCGTCCGCGAGAGGGCGCTGGCTCAGATCCCGGCCGGCAGGTACGGTTTGCCGGAGGACGTAGCCAGCGTAGCGGCGTTTCTGGCCTCTGACGGGGCGTCTTACATAAATGGGCAGGTTATCGCCGTAGACGGCGGCATGACCATGTAAACCGGCATCGCGAATGACGGGGCAGTTGAATGGGAAGGAGGTGAAGAGATGCAGTCGGAGGAAGTACTTGCCAAACTCAAGGATCTTGTGATGGATCGCCTGAATGTCGAGGAGGATCAGATAAAGCCTGACGCCTCCTTTGTAGAGGACCTCGGCGCGGACTCGCTTGATATAGTCGAGCTGATTATGGGCATCGAGGAGGAATTTGAGGTCGAAATCCCGGACGAGGACGCCGAGAAGCTGACAAACGTCGGCGAGGCGCTTGCCTATGTCAAGACGAAGCTTGGCGTAGAGGATTGACGAAGATAAGCGGGGCGCGGCATTATGAAGGACGCGCCCCCTTTTTTAAGGAGTGATTGTGTGAGAAGGGTCGTCATTACTGGCTTGGGGGCCGTTACTCCCATTGGCTGCGGCAAAGATGACTATTGGGACGCCCTGGCCCGAGGGCGCAACGGGGTGAGCGGCATTACGCTCTTCAACACGGAGGGACACACGGCCAGGATAGCCGCCGAGGTCAGCGGCTTCGACGTGGAGCCGTGGTTGGACAAGAAGGAGGCGCGCCGCACGGATCGCGTCATCCACTTCGTGATTCCGGCTTCCGACATGGCCATAAAGGATTCAGGCATTGACCTCGGATCCGTGGACGCGACTAAATTCGGAGTATACATCGGCAGCGGCGAGGGCGGCATCACTACGACGCACGAGAATTACGACATATTGAAGGAAAAGGGTCCGTCGCGCGTCAGCCCGTTCTTCGTGCCGATGATGCTGAGCAACATGCCGGCGGCTTACGTGGCCATGCGCTTCGGCGCGAAGGGGCCGAACATGGCCGTGGTCACCGCCTGCTCGACCGCAACTCACTGCATGGGAGAGGCGGCTTACGCCATAATCCGCGATGACGCCGACATCATGCTCGTCGGCGGCGTGGAGGCCGCGATAACGCCCATCGCGATAGCAGGCTTCGCCAACATGAAGGCGCTTTCCACCCGCAACGACGCGCCGGAGTCTGCGTCGAGGCCCTTCGACCTAGAGCGTGACGGCTTCGTCATGGGCGAGGGCGCGGGGATACTGCTCTTCGAGGAGCTGGAACACGCCAAAAAACGCGGCGCCCACATCTACGCCGAGGTGACGGGCTACGGGAACACCTGCGATGCCTACCACATCACCGCGCCGGACCCGGAGGGTGACGGCTCCGTGCGGGCCATGAGGGCGGCGATGAAAAAAGCGGGCTGGAACCCTGAGCAGGTCGATCTCTACAACGCCCACGGAACGTCCACGCCGCTGAACGACAAGACCGAATCCGGCGCGATCCGTACCGTCTTCGGGGACTACGCGGACAAGCTGCCCGTCCACTCGACGAAGTCGATGATAGGCCATTGCCTGGGCGCGGCTGGCGCCGTTGAGACGATAGCCGCCCTTTTGGCCGTGGAACGCTGCGTCATACACCCGACCATAAACTACAGGAAACCGGATCCGGAGTGCAACATCAACGTCGTCGCGAACAGCGCGATCGAGCGCAAGGTAGACAGGGTTCTTATAAACAACGCGGGTTTCGGCGGGCATAACGGGGTATTGGCGATCGAACGATTTAAGGGTTGAGCCGTAACATGACCGAGAGCGAGACCCTCCGGGACAGACGCGCCTTCGAGGAGAGCCTAGGTTATTCGTTCAAGCGCCAGGATCTGCTGGATGAGGCGCTGACCCATTCTTCATACGCCAACGAGACGGGCGCCGCGCCCTGCAACGAACGCTTGGAGTATCTGGGGGACGCAGTGCTGGAGCTTTGCGTCTCTGAAATCCTCTTTAAAGAACACCCTGGCTACAGCGAAGGGGAACTGACCATGGCCAGGACATCCGTGGTCAGCGAGCCTCCGTTGGCTTCGTTGGCGCTCGAAATGGGCGTCCCCCCGCTGCTCAGGATAGGCAAAGGCCTCGAACGGCAGGGGGGGAGGGGCAATCCGTCGATTCTGGCGGACGCCATGGAAGCGGCCCTTGGCGCCGTTTTCCTCGACGGCGGCTACGAGGCGGCGCACAAAGTGGTGCGCGGCTTGGTGGCGGCGTCAGGCGGGAATACGCGGGACAATCGGGACAATGCCAAGTCCAGGCTTCAGGAGCGGGTGCAGGCGGAGCTGGAACTCTTGCCCGTCTACAGGACGATTGGCAGGAGCGGGCCGGATCATGCCGCCTCCTTCGAGGTGGAGGTAAGCCTGCCCGACGGAAAGATCCTGGCGACCGGCAAGGGGCCGTCCATAAAGGCCGCTGGATTCGCGGCGGCGGAGTCCGCGCTGGCCGCGCTGGGCGATATCGAGGCTAAAGAATGAGGCGCGCCGTCCCGTTCTTTCTCGCCCTGTCCCTCTCTATAGCGGCGCTCCTTTACTCACCGCCGGCATCGACAGCCGCCTCCATGGCCGAGACGCCGTCCGTCTACGTCACGCTCCCCTGGATAACGGGCATGGCGCGCTTCATAGTCGGCTCGACGATAAATGTGTATCCATTGAGCGCATGGAACGAGACAGGCACTTTGAAGAACGTCCGCCGCGTCCCTGGCGACGCCCCGGTCATAGCGCTGGATCCGCTGGACGCAAAGAGATACGGCCTGGAAGCCGGCAGGCTGGGCCTTTATTTTTTGTATGAAAATTTGCCGCTTCCCGATGAGAAGAGGGACTCGCTGCAGTTCGACGCGTCCGCCCTCCCGTTCTTGAGCCAGAGGCTCTTAATGGTGATCAGCAGGCTCCGCCCGGACAACTACGCCTTTTACCAGAGAAGGCTGGCAGAATTCCAGTCCCGCGTGGACAGCACGCTGGAGGTCGGTAAGAGCCAGATACGGGACATGAGCATACTCGACCTGTCCGGAGCGGTTAGCCCATGGGTACGCGCAGCCGCGCCGGGCGCCGTCCGTCCGCCCGAGTACCTCTGGGAAGCCTGGGCAAAGGGGGATCGCCTGAGAGAGCTGTCGCTCGCCGTCGACGAAGCGCTCCGCCGCGGGTGGTGGATCGTAACCGACGCCTGGACGCCGCGCTACGTGCTGGCCGCCTCGTCGGACGCCCCCAAAAACATCCACATCGACCCCCCGGCCGCCGACCAGGATTTTTTCGTCTACCTACACGACATCTACCTTAAAATGTGGAACCTGTACGCGAGACGATAGATTTTCTCCTGCCGTTTCCCCGCCCTGAAAAATGTTGAAAAGCGCCCTCCGTTGTGGTAGAGTCAAGCAAATTTAAAGAACGGCCTCAGAACGGAGATGATCATGGTGGTCCTTACCGATTCACTGCGATCCATGACGGGCATAATTTTAAGCCAGCGCGAACGCTGCCATCTTTTTAAACCGCTCTTGCGTTTTCTTGTATTCATGATGATCGTAACGGCTATGATCGCATTCCCTTGGGCAGATGCCAAAGCGGCGATCGCGCCGCCAGGCATCGAGTGGCAAAAGAGCCTTGGGGGATCGGGTGCTTGGGATGGTGCTAGATCTGTCCAGCAGACGAGCGATGGCGGTTATATCGTAGCAGGACTTTCAGATTCTAATAATGGCGACATCACAGGGAATCACGGTGGAGACGATTACTGGATAGTCAAGCTGGATGCAAGTGGAACAAAATTATGGGAGAAATCTCTTGGTGGCTCGGGCAGTGATTTTGCTGAATCTACCCAGCAGACGAGTGATGGCGGTTATGTCGTTGCTGGACAGTCCAACTCTGTCGACGGCGACATCACAGGGAGTCGTGGTGGGTGGGATTACTGGGTAGTCAAGCTGGATGC
>JAISFV010000047.1 GCA_031263445.1 Synergistaceae bacterium
GGACGCGTTTTTTATCGCGTCGACGGGGCGGCCGGGGCCGGTCTTGGTCGATCTTCCTTCGGACGTGCAGAAGTCGCGCGGCGAGTACAGACGCCCCGAGGGCTCCGGCTCCAGCTACCCCGGGTATTCCGCCGAATTTCAGGAGGATCTGAGCCACATGGATTCGGCGGCGGCGGCCATAAGAAGGGCGGAGCGCCCGGTCGTCATCTCGGGCAACGGCGTCAATCTGTCGCGCGCTTACGTCCCCCTCAGGAATTTTTCGGAAAAGCTCGATATTCCGGTGGTCACGTCGCTGCTGGGCAAGGGGACCATAAGCTGGGATCACCCGAACCACATAGGCATGATGGGGATGCACGGCGTGGCCGCCGCCAATAGGGCCATTATGGCGTCCGACCTGATAATCGCCGTCGGCTCCCGTTTCAGCGACAGGAGCACAGGCAAGCAGGCCGAGTTCGCGGGCGCGGCCAGGGTCATACACATCGACGCCGACAGCGCCGAGATCCGGAAGAACATTGGCGCCGACACGTGGCTCATCGGAGACGCGGGCAAGATACTGGATCTGCTCGCCGATGGGGCAGGGGGGCACGACGCCTCCGCGCGCCGCGCGTGGCTCGCGGAGATACGCTCCATGGAGGAAGCCGAACCCTTGACGCGCGAGTGCTCCGACGGAAAGACGCACCCGTGGATGATACTGGACGCCATCGACCGGGTGACGGGCGGCGAGGCGATAATCACCACCGAGGTGGGGCAGCACCAGATGTGGACGGCCCTCTATCACAGGGCGGTTCACCCAAAGCGCTTCATAACGTCCGGGGGGCTTGGCACAATGGGCTTCGGCATCCCGGCGTCCATCGGCGCGCACTTCGCGCGCCCGGACCTCCCGGTGATCTGCATCGCGGGCGACGGCAGCGCTATGATGAACATACAGGAGCTCGACACATACGCCCGCTACAACCTGCCAATAAAGGTCATGATCTTCGACAATGGCTGTCTCGGCATGGTGAAGCAGTGGCAGGAGCTGTTCTACGACAGGCGTTTCTCGAACACCATTTACAGCCGGGGCCCCGACTTCGTCAGGATAGCGGAGGGGATGGGCGTGGAGGCCTTTGCGGCGGACGGCCCGGAGGGCTTAGTCCGTTCCGTGGAGCGCGCGCTTGACATCCCCGGCCCCGCGCTAGTGCACTTCAAGATACCTCAGAGCGACAACGTCTACCCAATGGTCCCTGCGGGCGAGTCGCTGAACAACATGATCCTCTGATATCAAGTTGTGATTTCAATAGGACGTTAATAACACGCCTCATGGCGCATAAACACTGCCTTGAAATCTTTTAACTTTAGGCCTTTGATTTCAAATCGGTATTACGCGCGGGAGGGAGCGCCCGGCTGCCCCGATTCACGGGGTGGCCGGGCGCTCCCTTGAAAAGGTTAAAACGGTTATTTCCAATGCGCCTCGCCGAAGAACAGGAATTCCGTGCCTAATCCTTTCTTTACCGCGTTGTCGTAAAGGCTCTTTCCCCACGCTATATCGTGCAGCGGCATTCCGCCCGTCAAAAACATGATTATCTCGCCGTCGTTCTTTCTGCCCTTTATTTTTCCGCATACTATATCGCCCAGGCTCACTATGCCGCTCGGGTCATATTTGCCCGCGTCAATATATTCAAGCAAGTGGTATGACGGCGCGACGACGGATACCGCCTCTATGCCGTCCGGGTGTTCGCGCCCGTCCGCCAGAAAAGCCTCGTGCATTTTCCAGTTGTCCGCTATTACGGTGTTCCTGGAAAATGCTTCCGCATCCAGGTCCGCGTCGCCGGTGAAGGTAACGAGGCATCCCGGCTTCAGCCAATCTGTCTCTATGCGCGGGAAACTGGTTCCTGATGTCGCGATGGTAATAATGTCAGCCGGTTTTACCGCGCCCTCTATAGAATCAACATATATGACCCGTATACCCAGAACTTTCGATTGCTCTTCCGCCCAGGCTTTTCCACGCTCCGGCGATATATCGTAAAGGTAAGCTTCCTCCACGGACGGCACGGCGGTTTTTATGGCGAGCAGGCAGGCCTTGTTTATGACTCCGCCTCCGATAACACCGACGCTTTTTGCGCCCGCGCGCGCCAGATATTTTGCGGCGACGCCGGGGACGGCCCCTGTGCGCATGGCGCTTATCATGTTGCCCGACATAATTGTAAACGGCACTCCGGTATCCGCATCGTTCAGTATTGTGGTCAGAACGGAACGCGGCAATCCCTTTTTGTGGTTTTCCGCGTTAGATCCGTACCATTTCTCACCGCATATATTATATTTCCCTCCGAGATAACCTATCATGGCCATAAACCTTCTGTCCGGCCCGGTTACCGGCATTCCCGAAAAACGCTCCTTCTTGGGGAAAAATATCATCTGCCCGTGTTCGTTTTCCAGCGGCCCGCCCATAAGATAGTCGCCCTCTCCCAAGAGCCGGAAAACATCCTCTATGGTGTTGACGCAGGCAGCCATATCCATCACACCGGCCGACATGAGGTCATTTTCCGATAAAAGCAAAGTTTTTACTGAATTACTCGATGCCACGGCAATCACTCCTTATGAAATATTTCAGTCATATTTCCTTAAGCGCTCTCTGACGTTTTATGCCAGTTTGAGATCAAATGCTCCTAAAATGTAAAGATTTTAATAATGCGATAGACCCCAATGACCATCTCCTTCGGAGAATTTATTTCTTATATTATACATTATTGAAATATTCATTTCAAGGATTTTGATTAATCGCGTTCAGCGTCAAGACAGCCGCGCCTGTGTGTGCTGTCGGTTTGATTTTTATGTATAATGTGAAAAATAAATTTGCGTGAGTGAAGAGGAAAAAATCTGATATAAATAAAGGATGCGTTGCAATGGCCAAGAAGGCAAAGGTTTTTCGTGAAACGGAAACGCAAGGTTCTGATATATTTGTTAAACTGCGCGGGATCATGCCGGGGCTTTCGCCCGCGCAGCGGGTTGTCTGTACTTTCATCCTGGAAAAATATCAAAAAATAGCTTTTATGACCGTCGAAGAACTTGCCAGGTTTTGCGGGGCCAGCCCGGCTACTGTTGTCAGAACCGTTAAGTCCATTGGATACGCGGGTTACCGCGAATTGCAGGAGGATTTAGAGCGCGTATTGATCGGCACAAATGTTTCACTATGGTGGGAGATGGAGCGCTCGTGGGAAGCCGCGAGGGATGATTTTCCCTTCGCGTGGGTTGCTCAGGATAACATCGAAGCGATAAAATCCTGCATGACCCCGCAGTTAATGAATAATTACAACAAAGCGGTCGAGTTGCTGCTGAAGGCGAAAACGATTTATATTCTCGCCATGCGGTCGTCCCGCGCGGCGTCTTTCTTTTTTTACATGATGTTAAAAGAAATTCTGCCAAATGTTGCTTGCGCCCATTGGGGCCAGGATGTCCTGTATGATGATTTAGTCGATCTCTGCCCTGATGATGTGATATTCTGCCTATCGCTCGGAGGGCCTCATCATGCCAAAGCGACCACTAGCGCGATGGCTTACGCGGCGGCGAACTCGATCCCGTCGATTTTAATCGCCAACTCACCGTCGAACCCGGCGGCAGCGTACGCGAATATAGCGATTTACACCCCTTCCGCAAGCAAGCATTATTCGATAGTGGCGTGTATGACCCTTCTCGAATCGCTGATTGTTTCAGTCGGCAAGATAAACAGCGACTACGCGCGCAAGAAATTGCGTAAGCTGGAGAGTGCGCTGATCGAACAGGACATTACTTTCTAAACAAAATCAAAAAAATTCATGCTCTCTCATCGGCGTCCTTATGGAGAATAGGGGCTGTTCTGTGTATAATATCTGAGTTTCCGAATTTTATGAAAAAAACTTATAGTTCTGGGAGGCTGTTGGATGTTTAAAATTTTATCGGCGAAGCGCATAGCCCCTAAGGAGTATGATTTTTGGGTAGAGGCCCCGCGGATAGCGCTTCACACGCTGCCGGGGCAGTTTGTCGTACTGAGGCCGAACGAGCTCGGCGAGAGGATACCGCTCACCATTGCCGACTTTGACCGCGGGAGAGGCGCCATACGGATAATCTTTCAGGCGGTCGGCAAGACGACGGCGATGATGGCCGCCATGAAGGAGGGGGAGTATTTCCTCGATATATCCGGCCCCTTAGGCACGCCGAGCGAAATAGCCGCCATAGGAACTGTGATGATGGTCGGGGGCGGCGTCGGGATCGCGGCGCTTTATCCGATAATCAGGGGGCTCAAGGAGCTGGGCAACAGGGTCATAACGATACTCGGAGGGCGGACGTCGGAGCTGGTCATCATGAAGGACGAGTGCGCCGTTTGCTCCGACGAGCTGATAGTCACCACCGACGACGGGTCGGAGGGTATGAAGGGGCTCGTCACCGACGCGATGAGGGCTGTCGTGTCGCGCGGGGATAAAATAGATCAGGCGTGGGCGATAGGGCCGTCGATAATGATGAAGTTCTGCGCGCTCACCGCCGCGGATCTCAGCCTCCCGATATGGGTCTCCATGAACCCCATAATGGTGGACGGCACCGGGATGTGCGGATGCTGCCGCCTCACCGTGGACGGGCATATCAAGTTCGGCTGCGTCGACGGGCCGGAGTTCGACGGGGCGAAGGTTAACTGGGACGAGTTCATGAACCGCATGAAGCAGTACAGGGACGAGGAAAAAATATCCATGGACAAATATCAGGCTGAGGTGGGTGATCTGTCGTGGCTGTGAGCAAGAAAAAAACTCCGATCTCCGAGCAGTCCCCGGAGGAGCGCGTCAAAAATTTCAAGGAAGTCTGCCTCGGCTACACGCTGGAGGAGGGCTTGGCTGAGGCTGCTCGCTGCCTCCAGTGCAAGGATGCCCCATGTGTGCCGGGCTGCCCTGTAGCCATAGACATACCGGCGTTCATACTCGCCGTCAAGAACGGGGACATGCCGGAGGCCGCGTCCGTGATGTCGAAGTACACGAACCTCCCCGCCGTCTGCGGAAGGGTCTGCCCGCAGGAGACCCAGTGCGAGGGAGTGTGCAGATTAGGGCGCGCCAAGGGTTTCGATCCCGTCGCCATAGGCAAGCTGGAGAGGCTGGTGGCCGACTGGAATTACGCGCGGGATGATGCCGCGCCCTCCGCCGTCCCGTCCGAAAAGATAGGCCGGATAGCCGTCGTCGGCGCCGGGCCCGCCGGGCTCACCGCCGCCGGGGATCTCGCCAAGATGGGATATGACGTCACTATGTACGAGGCCCTTCACGCCCCAGGAGGGGTGCTGATGTACGGGATACCCGAGTTCAGGCTCCCGAAGTCCATCGTCGGGCTGGAGATAGGCGCGATAACCGCCCTCGGGGTGGAGTTCGTCCCTAACGCCGTAATAGGGCGCACCATCACGATGAGGGAGATAATGACCGAGTTCGACGCGTGCTTCATCGGGGTCGGGGCGGGCGCGCCGAACTTCCAGGGCATACCAGGCACCACGCTGAACGGCGTCTACTCCGCGAGCGAGTACCTGACGCGCATCAACCTCATGCACGCGTATGAGTTCCCCAAGTACGACACCCCGGCCAAGAAATCCCGCACCGTCGTGGTGGTGGGCGGGGGCAACGTAGCCATGGACGCCGCCCGCTCCGCTAAGCGCCTCGGGGCGGACGAGGTGGCGATAGTCTACCGCAGGTCGCTCTCCGAACTGCCGGCGCGTATCGAGGAGTATCACCACGCCGTCGAGGAGGGCATCGTCTTCCACTGGCTCACGAACCCGTCTGAATACGTGGACGACGGCTCCGGCCAGGTGAAGGGCGTAACCTGCATCAAAATGGAGCTTGGCGAGCCGGACGCATCGGGCCGCAGACGCCCCGTCCCGGTGCAGGGCAGCGAGTTCTTCATCGAGGCCGATACCGCGATAGAGGCCATAGGGCAGAGCTCCAACAGGGTGCTGCTCTCGACCTATCCTGAGCTCAAGCTCAACAAGTGGGGCTACATAGAGGCCGACCCGGAGACCGGAGCGACGTCCGTCCCGGGCGTGTACGCCGGAGGCGACATCGTAACCGGCGCAGCCACGGTTATACTGGCTATGGGCGCGGGCAAGGCGGCGGCGGCGGCGATGGATAAGTACGTCCGCGAGAAGAAAGGGATCTGACGCGGGCAGCGCATCTGTTATCAGTAATAATACATAAAAATAAACAAATATGTTGATTAGGATTATTATTAGATTTATAATGAATTTGACTCGGCAAGGCGTTTGCGGCGAAGTATCGCCGTAAAATGGGTACAATTTAATTTAGGAGGAATTTGGAAATGTCTCTTAATCTTCACGGCCGCAATTTCCTGACGCTCAAGGACTTTACACCTAATGAGATTGAGTTTCTTTTGGACCTCTCCGCCGACCTCAAGGCAAAGAAGCGCGTCCGCACGTGGAACCCCCTTTTAAGGGGCCGCAACATCGCGCTCATCTTCGAGAAAGCGTCAACCCGCACGCGCTGCGCGTTCACTGTCGCGGCGATAGACGAGGGCGGTCACCCTGAGTACCTGGGCAAGAACGACATCCACTTAGGCGCCAAGGAAGACACTAAGGACACAGCCCGCGTCTTGGGCCGCATGTTCGACGGCATCCAGTTCAGGGGATTTAAGCACTCGACGGTCGAGGAGCTCGCCAAGTTCGCCGGGGTCCCGGTGTGGAACGGCCTCACCGACGAGTATCACCCGACCCAGATACTGGCCGACATGCTCACCATACGCGAGCACTTAGGCGGTCTCAAGGGCAAGAAGTTCGTTTACGTCGGCGATGCCCGCAATAACATGGGCAACTCCCTGATGATCGGCTGCGCCAAACTTGGGTTGCACTACGTCGCCAGCGCTCACGAATCCCTGCTCCCTACGGCTGAGCGCATCGCGGAGTGCAGGAAAATCGCGGAGGAGTCGTCGAACGGCGGGACAATAGAGATGGAGACGGACCCCAGGAAGGCCGTGAAGGACGCCGACGTTATTTACACAGACGTATGGTACTCGATGGGCGAGGAGGAGAAAGCCGCCGAGAGAAAGGCGCTTCTATCCCCGTACCAGGTGAACATGGACCTCTTCAAGGCGACAGGCAAGAAGGACACCATATTCATGCACTGCCTGCCCGCCTACAAGGGCAACGAGGTCACCGAGGACGTGTTCGAGCACCCGAACTCCAAGGTCTTCGACGAGGCCGAGAACAGGATGCACACCATCAAGGCCGTCATGGTCGCGACCATCGGGGATATCTAACCTTCTGATAAAAACTTTTATAAGACGCAACCCAGCGCCGGACGCCCGTGAGGCGCCCGGCGTTTTTTAAAAAAATTATCGCTCTCCGGCACGCCGGACGACAAGGGTTGAAGAAGATCAAGTTCTAACGTAACGCTGATTGCGGCTGTTTGGTTTGTCGGGGATCGTCATCAACAACTTCCCAGAGGCAAGCAGTGGTTTTATGATATTCGTTCTGAAATACCCTCGATTCGTTATTCCGAGGTACTGCTGCATCTTCTCACGTGTTCGGGGAACGGCGCAGAACTCAAGCAACGATTCCAACCGGGTATCTTGATCGCTATCTTGGACGGTGACTTGGTTGGCCGCGCCATCCAAGTTTCCATAGTTCATGTTCTTCAAAATGACGTGAAACGCTGTCCGCGTCGATTTGAACTTCGGCGCGAAATCGTCCGTATAGCCGTACAGATTGGCGGTCTCGTCCTTGATTTTCTTGAGACCGCTCCCGCGCCATTCAATGAAATCAAGGCGATGGAATATTTCGGCGATGATTGGATTGCGGCGTGTTGACGGCACCTCGTCGATATCACGTTCCTGAATCAGCGTCCCATCCGGCATACCTCCCGGCGAGTAAATCTCCAGGCGGTCATCATAGCCCAACAGGTTTTCCGTAGTCGTCCACGCCAAAGAAAAACTGCTGCCCAACCCATTGGCGAACGCGCTGACTGTCTTCAACCAGCTCTTAGGGCGTTTCACCTCCAATTCAGACTTGAATTCATATTCTGTTGTTTCCGCTATGAGAAGTTCACTAAGCGTCGGCATGGTCGTCGTTCTCCTTCTTGGGTATTGATTTTCGGTCTAAAAAAGCGAGTGTGTTTAAGTATTTAGGAGCTATTTCCGGCGTATGCGGCCCTTTGTTTGTGATAATTTTATATAATTCAGGTAAATCCTCAAACATCCAATCTACGCAGGTAATAAGATTTTGCTCCCGCGTCTTAAAAGGGATCTGATGATACATAGTTATAGCTTGCAGCTTTTCATTTTTTATTTTCATTTGCGCGGATGGAGTGAGAACAACACCTATCCAATTTGTCACTTCATGCCAACTTGCCGCTTCATCAACGGCATATCCCAACATAATGTTGTTTTTTACCATATATTCGCCGTAGCTTAAAGCGCCCCGTATCGGTATTTCTTGCTTTAACGCATATTCCAACAACCAGGAACAAATCCTCGCCTGGATTTCGATGGCGGTTTTCGGCGAACCGGTCGTGAACATGGCGATTGTGTCAGATATGCTCAATACTTTTGTTATTTGGTCTTTGCCTCGAAAATTTTCTCCTGGAACATCGACATAGTTCTTAGAAATCAAATTAGCTTGTTTTTCTGTTTCTTGAACTAATCCATGCAATGTTTCAATGGCTGTTGGATTACGCTGCCAAATTCCCCTCCATCCCAAAACATCGAGAAATGTAACAGCGCCACGTTCTGTTTCCGTCCTGTCGGGCATTTTGGGTTTTTCTTTCATATCAGTCCCTCAAATAAACCGCGCGGTACGGTTTTTTCACACAAAGAAATCCATTCCGCGAGGTCGTTCAGTGCTTTTTGTACAGCTTCTTTGTCAGCACCTTCTGCGGCCTTGTCCCATATCAACTCAAAAAAGATACCGATATTATAGGGATAGGAAACATTGTCGTGCTGTAAAACACGGGTTATGCCTATTTCGGCGTATGTTTTTTCAAAGGATTCACATGTTTTATCAACCGGTTGAGCACTAAATGCAGAACCGCCCTCAAGCGTCCAACCGTTTTGGGTTCGAGTCAAGGTATAGTGGTCATAACCCCATCGTCGCGTATAAATTCTGAAGTCAAATTTTTCTCCAATAGTCGAATCTTCGGGCTCATTATTGGCGTCGGGGTCATTGACATACGCAATCAAATCTTCAACCGGATGAATATGAAAATAAAATCTTTCGTCGTCAACCGGAACGCCACGATTTTTAAGCATGTAACGATGATGTTTAGGCTCAAAATTTCTTTTTTTCAATTTTATATGAAGTTCATGCGCTTTTTCGGACATATCTTTGTATATCTTTTCGCTATCCGATTCGTTATTTGAATCTGACCGATAAGAATCACGTAAAGTTTTGACATGGTTCTTGATAATATCAAAAAGTTCTTGTTCGTCGTTGGTGAGTTCTATTCTTTCAGCCATATCAAAGCTCCTTCACTCCATATAATCCAGTGTCTGACCGTTCAGCGTCGCCCTT
>JAISFV010000110.1 GCA_031263445.1 Synergistaceae bacterium
ACAGCTTCAATTACGAGGTCGCGCTGCCGTTCGAGATAGACACGGAGACGGCGGAGGCCACGTTCGAAAACGGGATGATCCACATCACCGCCCCGAGGCTCCAGGCTTCCGAGAGCAAGATCCTCACTATCAAGAAATCATAAAAACAGCGCCATACAAAGCGGCGGAGGGCTAAAACACCCCCGCCGCTCCGCTTTTGCAGCGCTCGCGAATCGCTTATATTTCTATTGTGACGTCATACCTAAGTCCACGACGCCAAAATCTCGGTTCAGCGCTTTTATCAGAAACTGCGCGTCGCTGTCCTCGTGGCAGGCCACTTCACCTAATTTCCCCTCATGCTGTCCGTAAACACAGACCACGAAAAGATCGTACCGATGGCCCGGGGAGAAAGACGCGCTGAGGTGGGTGGCATGGTGGGTAATTTTATGAGTCACGGACGCTATGTCTTTTGTCGGGATTATCTGCGGCGCCGCCGACAAGTCCGAGCGCGCGGCAATAAGTGCCGAAGGGTAGAGATAATAAGCGCGCGCGGCATACGCGATAATTTCTCCTCTTCGCACCTCCCCGTCAAGCGTTTCGAGCAAAACCAGCTTGCCGGCGCTATCCCCGCTCACCGCCAAATTTTGGGCTAGCTCCCGAAAGTTTGCGGCAATTTTATATTTTTTCCCGGACAAGCCCGTTATCAGTGACAACCCTCCGATAAACGCCGATAAAGAAACCGCAAATGAGAGCAGGTTGCTGGTGAAACACAAGCATGTCAGGAAAAGGAGGGACACCAGCGCTACTGTCGTGACGATGCTTTTTTCCGCCTGATAGCGCGAAATCAATCCTCCGAGGCCAGAACTCTTGAATTCGTGCTCCGGCATGGTCGCGCGGACATCTTTAAAAGACTTCCGGCAGATGACGAAAACTAGCGCTATGCCGCCACAGAAAAAGAACGATATCCGCCACACGGTCATAGCCTCCAGGCGTACTTTAGCGCGTCAGGCATATGGCGTCCCGCGTCGTCAATTCCCGTTGAAGCGCGCCAGGGCTTCAGCATACACGTGGGTCATCTTGCGGAGCGAACTGAGGGAGACATATTCGTTTGCCTGGTGGGCCAGCTCTTCCTCTCCAGGGAATAGACCGCCGAACGACACGGCGTTCGGCATAGCACGGCAGTACGTGCCGCCGCCGATCGAAAACGGCTCGCCGCGCTCGCCCGTCACGGCCTCGTAGGCGTCGAGCAACGTCTTCACCAGCTCTGAGTCCGGTGGCACATACAATGGCTTTTTGCTCTCCGACACATCGATCGTCCAGCCTATCGACTCTGCGGCGGCCGAGATGCCGTCCAGCACGAACTGCCCGTCTCCAGTGACGGGGTAGCGTATGTCGCACTTCACGGAGAGGCGGCCCTCGTCGAGGGATATTATGGCCAGATTGCACGAAAGCGGCCCTGAAATGTCGTCCCGGCAGGCGATCCCAAGACTCTCGCCCGTCGTCTCGCCGTTAAACAGCCCGCGCAGCTTCAGGAGTTCGGCGTGTACAGCGGCCGGCCCGAAATCCAGCCCGTCTATGCGGGACAGGAACTTATAAATCGCGTTCTCGCCCTTCCAGGGTTCCATGGCGTGCGCCGCGACCCCGTTTACCACGACCAGGACACCCGCGCCCTCGTTCGTCACGGAGGCTCCGGCCGGGAGGAATACCCTCTCCAAGTTCCCGGCGCCTGCGCCCTTGAAAAACGCCCTCACCTCGTCCGGCACGACGTTGACCCTCGTCCCGCCCTTTATGGAGGTCAATTCTGGGAGACCCCTTACGCTGTGCCCTCCAACCGCCTTGGACATGGTGAAGCGGACGGTGCCCTTCTCCCCGTTCACGACGGGGAAGCTGGCGTCCGGCGAGAAGCTCGCCTCCGGTATCTCCTCCGTTTCCTTGTACCGCTTGATACAGCGAAAGCCGCTCTCCTCGTCGAGTCCGGCGATGACGCGGAAGCGGCGGTTGAGCTTCGCCCCGGAGTCGCGCAGCGCTTTGAGCGCGTACAGCGCGGACACGGCCGGCCCCTTGTCGTCGTTCGTACCCCTCCCGTACAGCTTTCCGTCCGATATGACGGCGTCATACGGGGGGAATCTCCACAGATCGGGCTTGCCCTCCGGGACGACGTCAAGGTGCGCCAAGACGCCGAAGAGCGGACCCTCGCCGATCTCGGCGTATCCTGCCATGTTGTCGATGTTTTTCGTCCTGAAGCCCATGCGGGCGGCGATCTCCAAAAAATTGTCCAACGCCGCCGTGATAGCCGGCCCGAACGGGTGCCCGTCCGTCCGTAGTGATTCCTCGAACACGCTACGAATCCTCAAAAGCCCCGTCAAATCCTTCACTTGCGCGTCAAAATCAGAGTCGATCAAGCCATGAACCTTATCCATACCCAGCCCTCCGAATAAAGGCCGCTGCTTGTGCGGCGGCCTTGCCGTCCTCTGTCAAGGGAACGCCGGCCCGTTGCCAAGCGGCCCGTCCCGTTACCTGCGCTCTTTGATCCTGGCGGCCTTGCCGCTGAGCTTGCGGAGGTAGTAGAGCTTCGCGCGCCTTACCTTGCCGAGGCGCGTCACCTCGATATGGTCGATCGACGGGCAGTGCAGGGGGAAGATCCTCTCTACACCGATGCCGCCGGACATCTTGCGCACGATGAAGTTCTCGCGGATCCCGCCGTGCATACGCCCTATCACGACGCCCTCGAAGATCTGGATGCGCTCCCTGTTGCCCTCTTTTACCTTGACGTGAACCTTGACGGTGTCCCCGGCGCGAAAGGCAGGAATCTCCTCGTCCTGTTTCCGAAAACGCTTCTCAATCAGTGCAATCCTCGGGTCTATCATGTTTTATTGCTCCTTTCATCGATGTTCCCATTAATCATCTGAAGCCGAAAAATCTGTCCAATACTATGCTGACCGCGTTCCTGACCGACAGGTGGTTGTAATCCCTGTTGCCGCCGGATATCGGCCTCATCACGACCGACGAGCGCGACAGGACTTCATCGTGGAGGCCGGAGCCTGTGCCGAATATGAATACGGCAGGGCGGGAAATCTCCAGAAGCTGTCTCTTGACGCCGCTCCAGTGCGACCCGCCGTCCCGGTGCCTTGCCGTGGTGGCGATGGTAAAGGGCGAGGCTTTCTCGCGCTCCTCTATCCAGTCGAGCGCGCTGCCTAAGGAGGGGCTTGTCTTCACGAGCCCCATCGCCTCTTTCCTGTCGGGGTTGAACTCTGCCCCGTAGCCCGTGAGCCAGTGCGACGCTATCTTCTTTACCATCTCGCGCTGCGGGGCGAGCGGCGTCACGACGAAATACTTTTTGATGCCGTAAGTCCTGCATGCCCTCGATATGTCATGAACGTCCATCCCTGTGATGGCGGTCGTGCTTTTCCCGCCGTTTTTGTCCAGCACCGGGTGGTGGAGCAGCAGGACGTAAGCGCCCTTCCTGAGAAACGGCATTATGCCCGCCTTAGCGATTATGTCCGGCCTGCGGGATATCGTGCGCCTCACGGCCTCGCCCTTGCGGAAGGACTCTATCGCTGCGTGATCGCCCCCGAGGAGCGCTTCCGGGACCGTCTGCCCCTCAAAATCTGACGGCCTCGTGTAATGCGGGTGGTCGAGCATCCCGGAGAAGAACGAGTCCTCCTCGACCGCCCGCTCCTTGCCGACCACGCCCTTCACAAGGCGGGATATCGCGTCCACCAGCGCTATAGCCGGCAGCTCCCCTCCGGTGAGGACGAAGTCCCCTATGGAAAACTCCACGTCCACGTTGCGCTTGACGAAGCGCTCGTCTACCCCCTCGTAGTGTCCGCACACTATCGCCAGGCGTTTTGTGAGCGAAACTCGGTAGAGATCCTCCACCATCTCCTGATGGAGCGGCACGCCCTGCGGCGTCGGGTAAGCCACGCAGCGCTCCCCGCGCCCTGCCACGGATTCGAGGGCCGACTCGAGGGGGCCAGGCATCAGCACCATCCCGCCGCCCCCGAAGCTGTAGTCGTCTATCTGGCGATACGCGCCGGCGGCATGATCCCTTATGTCGACCACGGAGACCTCCAGCTTGCCGGAGGCGATTCCCCGCCCCAGCACGCTCGCCCCCAGGAAATCCCTGACGGGCCCCGGGAACGCCGTGATGACTGAGATCCTGGCCACGCCCTCGCTCAGTCCCATAGCCCTTCGATGAGGTCGACCCTTATTACGCCGGAGCTTATGTCTATCTCCCTCACCACATCTCCTATGGCCGGGATGAGGCGGATATCGCCTTCCGCCGTCCTGACCGCGTACACGTCGTTTCCGCCGGTCGTCATGACGTCCTCCACGGTGCCGAGACAATCGCCGCTTGCGGCGACGACGGCCTTCAAGCCTATGAGGGAGTCTATCCAGTACTCGCCGTCCGGCAGGTCTACCCGCTCCTCCGGCAAAACCGTCACGGCCCAGCCCGAGAGGGCCTCGGCCTCGTCGCGGCCGTCTACCCCGGCGGCCTTTACGAGTATCTGGCCTTTGCCGTCGTGAGAGGAAGCCCTTTGAACCTCCAGCTCGCGCGGCGGCTTGCCAGGCTTCTCGACATAAAGCCGTCCCATGTCGAGGAAGCGCTCCGGGAAGTCCGTGAGCGGGTGAATGCGCAGGGTACCCTTTACGCCGTGCGCGCCCACTATCTTGCCTATCTGCACGCGCCTTGGCGCCGAGGATGCGTCAGGAGAGGTCGACATCCACTTTTTCGCCCGGTTTCACGGCGGCCGCCTTCGCCACGAGCCTTATGGCGTTGATCGTGGTCCCGCGCTTGCCTATGACGCGGCCCACGTCGTCAGGAGCGGTCGATATCGTCACCATGACTGCCCCGCCCTCGTTACGCTCGCTCGCAACCGAAACCTTGTCGGGCTGGTTGACGAGCCTCTTGACTATGCTCTCCACGATACTGCCGTAATCTGGCATTTTCGTCCAGCCGGCCTATCCGGCCTCGCACGTATTTCCTGTCCCGCCGGTTTTGTTTTCATTAAACCGATCCCAGACGCCGGCCTTCCTCAAGAGCGCCCTCGCCGTATCCGACGGGGTAGCGCCTACCTCCAGCCAGTGCAACGCCCGCGCCTCGTCCACCTTGACGTCTGCGGGATCCGTCATCGGGTTGTACGTCCCTATCATCTCGATGAAGCGCCCGTCACGGGGCGAACGCGAATCCGCCACGACCAGCCTGTAAAACGGGGCCTTTTTCTTTCCGTGCCTTGACAAACGTATACGAACTGCCATCTGTTATCACACACCTCCAGTAATATGTTGCGTCCTAATGCTTATTTATTGTCAGACGCCTAAAAGGTAAAGACTTAAACCCTTGCGGCGTTTGCCTTCCCAAACGGCAAAATGCCGCTCTGGTGGATTAACCAGCGTCTCATCTGAACAAATTTTTCAAAGCTCCGGCCATCTTGAACGACTTAGGGTTCATCTTGCCGATCGACTTCATCATCGCCTTCATCTGTTCGTACTGCGCCAGCACCTGGTTCACCATCTGGACGCTCGTGCCGGAGCCCTGCGCTATGCGCCGCCGTCTGCTGCCCTTGATTATTTCCGGGTTCTTGCGTTCTTTGCTCGTCATCGACCTGATGACCGCCTCCGAGTACTTGAGCCTGGACATATCCACGTTCGCCCCCTTGAGGGCCTTTGAGGCCCCTGGTATGGGGAGCATCTCCAGCACTTTGTCTAGGGGGCCGAGTTTCTTCACCTGTTCCAGGTGAAGCAGCATGTCGTCCATCGTGAACCTGTTCTTCTTGAAGCTCTCGGCCACACGCTCCGCGTCCATAGCCGTGGTAGACTGCTCCAGTTTCTCCATGAAGCCCGTCATGTCGCCCATGCCCATGATGCGGGAGGCCATGCGCTTCGCGTCGAAAGCCTCCAGATCCTCGACCCTCTCCCCCGTGCCAACTAGCTTCACCGGCACGCCGGTCGCGGCCTTTACGGCAAGCGCAGGGCCGCCGCGCGCGTCCCCGTCCATCTTCGTGAGGATCACGCCAGAGAGGCCCAGCCTCTCGTTGAAGGCGGCGGAGACCTCCACGGCCTCCTGACCGGTCATCGAGTCCACGACAAGCAGTATCTCGTGCGGCGGGACATCGCGCTTCATGGCCTCAAGCTCGGACATGAGGTCGTCGTCGATCTGAAGCCGCCCGGCGGTGTCGAGTATGATCAAGTCGCAGAGATGATCCTCGGCGTAAGGCAGGGACTTCTTCGCCACCGACAGGGAGTCGCGCTCGCCAGGCTCCGGCCCGAAGAACGCAACGTCAGCCTTCTCGGCCAGCACGCGGAGCTGATCCACTGCGGCGGGGCGGCGGAGGTCGCAGGCCACCACGAGCGGCTTGTGCGATCTCGACATGCGCTTTGCCAGCTTGACCGCAGCCGTAGTCTTGCCGGCGCCCTGTAGGCCGACCATCATGAAAACCGACGGCGGCTTCGGGGAGATGACGATCGGGGCCGGCTCTTTGCCCATGACCCCGGTCAGCTCTTCGTAAACCACGGTGGCCACCTGTTGCGCCGGCGTTATCGAACCCAGCACGGAAGCCCCTGTCGCGCGGACCCTTATGGCCTCTATGAGCGACTTCACGACCTTGTAATTGACGTCAGCCTCCAGCAGGGCCCTGCGGACCTCGCGCAGCGCGGCGTCCACGTCATCGGCGGTCAGCCTGCCCTTCCCTCTCAGGGACGAGAATACGCTCTCGAACTTCTCTTTCAACGCGTCAAACATCGTTTGTCACCCCCTCCGGAAGCAATCCCTCGATGCGAGCAATGATGTGATCCGGCAAGGGCGGCTCGCACCCCCCTGACGCCTCCAAGAGCGCCACGCAGCGCTTGCGGAGCTCTAGCAGACCCAGCTCGCCTTCGATCTCATAAAGGAGATCCCGCGACCTGCGGACTAAATCGTGCGCCCCCTGCCGCGTCATCCCCAGCTCAGCGCCGAGTTCCGCCATGGAGAGGTCTTCCCTCAGCAAAAGCTCACAGGCCAGCCGCTGTTTTTCGGTCAGAAGGGAGGCGTATAGATCCAAGAGCTCTCCGAAAAGAACGCGTTGCTCCAGCAGGACACCGTCATCAAAAAAAGGCAAACGCACCACTCCACGGGCTTGTTATGACACCCAGGGGATTATAGGGCTGGACCGCCATCATGTCAAGCAAACAACTTGACGCCTGTTGTTCGTCAGAGGTTTGACAATGTTAGTTTATTATTATATTATAATAATATTCAAATTATGTTCCTTTTTAAGGTTTATGCGGTTATTTTATGTTACCGTGAAGAAACCATAGCATGGATTCAATTGACGCAATGGGATGGGGCGAGATATTGGAGGGATAGAGATGAAACTGAGTAATTTATTGCTGAAATGCGTAATGCTTTGTGGAGTCCTATTGCTCATACAACTCCACGACCCGGCCGTCTTATTAGCAGCAGGCATAGAAATAACACATAACGAGGAAAATAACTTAAAAAATGAGATATTATCAGCAATAGAAAAGGGGAATATAAACCCCCTAGACATTACTGAAATAGCGATACGCGGCAATGCAGCGTTGACTTACGAAGATTGCAGATCGCTTGTCACCACTACCACGTACACCAGATTTGAAGAAAATCTCATACAGCAGCAACATTTAGATAAAAAGTATAATGAATTCTTAAGCCCAGGACAGGAGTTTCCCGAATTTGATAAGCCAGCGATGCCAGCGGTTGTTTTACCAGCGTCAATTCTTTTAAATTTAAAGATTTTAAATTTAAAAAACGCTGTATTTGAAGGCGATTACATTCCAGATACTCTGCCAGGCCGTTTATTGGGCGCATTTGAGAGATTCTCAAATCTGGAAAAAGTAGTATTGCCTGATAAGCTGGTCAGAATA
>JAISFV010000200.1 GCA_031263445.1 Synergistaceae bacterium
TAAGCGTAATAACGTGGATGGAGGTCATGGTCGGGGCATATCGGCTCGGTGAAGCCCAGCAATTAGCGACGCGACGGTTCCTCGCGCGTTTTTTGAAGTTGCCTGTCAGTGACGCGGTAGCCGAAAGAGCCGCCGCCATCCGCTGCGAGCGAAAGATAAAGCTGCCAGACGCTATAATAGACGCGACAGCGCAGGTGGAAAACCAGTTGCTCTTAACGCGCAACGTGCGCGACTTCACGGACAGCCCCGGCGCGGTATTCCCATATACGGTTTGACCCAGAATGTGTCGGTGACCGCTGAGCTAGACAGCCGGGAGGATTTAGCTATGATCAAATTGAGCGAGGCCTGGTTCCCGGGCCAGGCCTCGCTCAATTCGAGAAGAGTTATGGAGGTGCTTCTGGCTGGCATCGCTTGCGTCAGCAAGACGACGTAGAAGCCAAAAAATTAACAGGGGAAGCCACGCGGCCTCCCCCGTTATGTATACCCAAAAAGAAGGAGACGTAACGCCCGCGCGCTGTCGTCTTGCAACAACCTCGAACCAGGTCTCCTGACTTACGGTCACCCTACTCCCGCGCCTTCCCGCCCTGAATCCTAAGATTAAGGGGCAGTGGCATCTGCGGTTTCGTCCCGATCACAGTGGCGGGGCCGCTCCGGATTCTCACCGGATTCCCGTTTTGCTTTGCCCGAGGACTTGCCCTATTAAATTTAGGCTATATTACGCGATACGCGGTGATTTGTCTATACCTTGAAACCGTGATAGACTAATAAAAATTATCAGCTAGCAGGATAATCGCAATGGAGGTTCGCAACATGAGAGAAGCGGCAGTAGGGGACGAATCTGAAAAGGGCGGGAAAAGGCGGCGCGTAGCGCTCCTTCCCATATTAAAGGGGATATTCCTCTGCTTTTTCTTCCTCGCGGCGGGGCTGGCGGCTCTGGCTTCGGTGGTCGGGGTCATCATGCTGCAGGAGATCACCCAGGATCTGCCCCCGATAGAGCAGATGAGGGGATATGTGCCGAGCCTGACCTCCGTCGTCTACGACAGGAAGGACAGGGTCATAGCCAGGCTCTTCGAGGAAAACAGGACATGGGCCGACATCAGGCAGATATCGCCCTGGGCGATCAAAGCAGTCCTGGCGGCCGAGGACAGCGAGTTTTACGAGCACCAGGGCATCAGGCTGAAGGCGATAGCGCGGGCCATCATCCGCGACCTGGAATCCGGCGAGGCCCGTCAGGGCGGCAGCACGATAACACAGCAGCTCGCGCGGATGCTCTTTCTGTCCCGCGAGCGCACCTTTCAGCGCAAGGCGAGCGAGGCGATCATCGCGGTACGGATGGAGCGCCTGTACACAAAGGACCAGATCCTCGAGATGTACATAAACATGGCCTACTTCGGACACGGCGCTTACGGCATAGGCGCCGCCGCTCAGGTATTCTTCGGCAAGACGCCGTCTCAGCTCACGCTCCCCGAGGCTACGATGCTCGCGGGGATACTGCCGGCACCGAACGCCTACACGCCAATCAGGCACCCCGACAGGGCGCGGACGCGCCAGAACTACGTCCTCTCCCGGATGGTGGAGACGGGGATGATAACGCAGGAGGAAAAAAGCCAGGCGCTGGCAGCGGAGCTGTCATACGCCAGAAAGGCGGAGGCAGCGGCGGCGGCCAGCTTCGTCATGGAAGACGCCCCTTACTTCGTCTCGCACGTGCTGTTCAAGCACCTGCTGCCCAAGTACGGGCGCGACAAGATCTACCGCGGCGGGCTCCGAGTCCACACGACCATCGACCTTGACCTCCAGCGCCAGGCCGAGGAGATCATCTCCAAGATGAAGTTCGAGGGGGCGCTCGTGGCGCTCGATCCTAACACGGGTGAGATCCTGGCGCTCGTGGGCGGCAGGAATTTCGACGAGAGCAAGTTCAACAGGGCGACGCAGGCGTACAGGCAGCCTGGCTCCGCCTTCAAGCCCATCGTGTACGCCGCCGCGCTGGAAAGAGGATACAGGCCGGTAGACCACGCGTTCGACGCCCCGCTGCACTTCGCGAACGGCTGGTCGCCAAAGAACAGCGACGTCAAGTTCAGGGGCGAGATGACGCTCGTCTCGGCGCTCGCCCAGTCCATAAACACCGTCGCGGTGCGGGTAGCGCAGGTGATCGGCGTCCCTGCCATCCGCGAGCAGGCGCGCAACATGGGCATCACCACCCCGTACCTCCCGGAGGACCTGTCCATTGCGCTCGGGTCGAGCAGCCTGACGCCGCTTGAGATGGGCGCGGCATTCTGCGCCTTCGCCAACAACGGCTACAAGGTCGTGCCGTTCAGCGTCAAGGAGATACTGGACAGCAACGGGGACTCCATGGAGCGGAACGGCCCGGAGCTTTCGAACGCGATGTCCCCGGAGACGTCGGTGACGATGCGGTCCCTGCTGATGCAGGCAGTGAGCTGGGGGACCGGCACCAGGGCGAGGGTCGAGGGCTACCAGGTGTTCGGGAAGACAGGGACGACGAACGACTGGACGGACGTGTGGTTCGTAGGCGGCGTGCCTGACCTGGTCGTGGTGGTATACGTCGGGAACGACAATCACAAGACGCTGGGCCGCGCGTTCGGCGGCACGGTCGCAGCGCCGGTGTGGCAGGAGTTCGTGTCGAAGGCGGTCAAGACGCTTGGCACTCCAACGCAGTTCAAGATCCCGCCAGGCGTCGGTGTCGAGTCCGTCACGGTGTGCCGCGCCACCGGGTTCCTCGCGACGAAATCATGCCCGCAGAAGGCGAACATCATGATAGCGGTCGGGCAGGCGCCGGAGTCGTACTGCCCGTGGCACGGCGGTGACGTGCTCACGGCCCAGAGCGACACTAACGCGCCGCAGTTGATGCTGACTCCGGAGGACTCATCAATACGCGAGAAGTACCAACTGGCCGCCGTGTGGCCCGAGGACAGGACGGGAACGGACGAGATATTCCCGCCGATCCCGCCGCCGAACGAAGAACTGCCAGCGCCGCTCCCGCCGCCAAACGAAGAATACGAGCCGTACAAGAACGACCCGTCGCCCGCGTCGGACGTGGAGCAGCGCTGGAAGGAGCTTCTCGACCAGTACAATATCAGGTGAGGCTGGGTTCGGCTATCCCCCTGAACTGTTCGAGCGCGTAGCGGTCCGTCATGCCCGAAATCCAGTCCGCAGCTTCGCGGGGTGTCAGCCCGTCTTGACCCAGCGCGTGTTCGAACAGCGTCTCGATGACCATCGCCGCCTTGGCTTCCTCTTTTATTATCGACTCGTGTGAGTAGACGGATACGTAAAGGTAACTCCTGAGGCTCTCTATCTGCTCCAGGAACGGCTCGCTGAAATCGATCCGCCCTCTTTCGCTGTGGGACACTACGTCGCGGACCAGGGCGTCGATCCGTGAGCCGTGCGACTCGCCCAGGACGCGCAGGACATCGCGCGGCACGTCGGACGCGGCTACGAAGCCCGCACCGATGGCGTCGTCCAGGTCGTGGTTCAAGTAGGCTATCGAGTCTGAGACCCGCACGACCCACGCTTCAGACGTGGAGGGCGATTCGAGGTTGAAGCCGTCGTGTACGTCCACCTGCCCCTTTGAGTGCTGTATGATGCCCATGCGAACCTCCCATGTGAGGTTGAGGCCCGCGCCGCCGCGCTCCAGAACGTCCACCACTCGCAGGCTCTGCTCGGCGTGGTGGAAGCCCGGTAGCCCGTATTTCACCGAGAGCTTGCGCAAAATGCGCTCGCCGGTGTGTCCGAACGGCGTGTGTCCCAGGTCGTGGCCCAGGGCGATGGCCTCGGTCAGATCCTCGTTCAGGCGGAGCGCCCGCGAGATGGTGCGGGCGATCTGCGCGACCTCCAGGGTGTGGGTCAGGCGCGTCCGGGTGTGGTCACTCTCCGGGAGCGAGAGTACCTGCGTCTTGTGCTTCAGGCGGCGGAAGGACTTGCTGTGTATTATCCGGTCGCGGTCGCGCTGAAACGCGGTCCGGAGCGGGCAAAGCCGCTCTTCCCTGGCGCGTCCCCTGCTCTTGGCGGACGGACAGGCCCAAGGCGCGAGCCATTCCAGCTCGTGCCTCTCCCACGCCTCTCTCCCGATTATATCGTACTCTGACAAGGCAACGCCCTCCTGTGGTTAACGCTCGGCGACTTCGAGCTTCTTTATGACGCCGCGTCCCCGCAGTATGCGGACGTCCGCCAGTACCCGCTTGTCGTCTATGGCGTCCTCGAGTTCGCGGCCGGTCCCCTCCGGGATGTAGTAGGCACCTAGCCCGTAGTCGCAGTCAACACGGCTGCCCCAGAATCTTCGCTTGGCGCGCCCCTTGAGGTAAAGCCCGGAGGGGCGCTCCTCAGACACGGCGGAGACTGAGGCTATGCCATCGCCGTCCAGCGCCAGGCTCACGTAAACCTCGCGTCCGCGCCTTCTTTTGTCATAATCGTCGTCATCGTCATCGTCCTCCCATGTGATGAACGGCTCGATGTCCGCTATCGCGTAATCTAGCGTCACATAGTCCCCGCGCAGAAAGTCGGTCGGATCCACGGGCAGTGTCTCCAGCAACACCTTCTGACCGAAGAGCAAAACCGAGTAGTTGACGATAGGGGCGTAAAAGAGCGCCAGCGCCGGCAGGATCGCCACGGCGGCGTATTTCACCCACGTCTGCTTTAGGAAAGGCCGATTTTTTAAAAAGTCAAAGGGCTGCGTCATTTTCGTCACCCCCGGAATTTCGTACCGCGAGCTTGCTCCACTTCCTCGACGCGAACGTTATCAAAAGGAGGATGACGCCGCCGGAGATGAAGAACATCGACCGCGACATGAACGTGAAGAACATGCCGAAGTACCACCGCGCCAGGAGGGCGCAGAACAAAAACGTGGTGAAGCCGCTGCCCCTGGACCTGCGGATTATCCTGTAGATGAGGTAGCCGGCCAGGGCTACGCTCGAAAGGAGGGTCTGGGCCAACAGATCTTCCCCTCCCACGCTGCCGTAGCGATACCACCTCTCGCCCCACGCGAAGGGAAAGGAGAGCGTGATGCCGGCTGCGCCCGTGACGAGCAGCCCCTGCCAGTCGAGGTCGAAAGCGTCCAGGCATTTGCCGGCGGCGATTATGAGGACTCCGATCACGAGCACGCCCAGGACGAACGGCAGGATGCTCTCGTGCCTGCTGTTTATGACGCACATCCAGGTAAACCAGTTCAAGATCATGAAATTGCCCCAGAAAATCCTCCTGGCCGGGCCGCCGACTAAAAAGTTTTTCAACTTCGACTCACCGCCGGCCCCTCCGGTTTTCCGCTCGTCCAGGCAAATCCACCACGCGGCGCCCACGAGGACGAGGAGCAGGACGGTAGGCGCGGCCGGACCTACGCGCAGGAACGCGTCGGCCTCCGAGCCGTATGAGTAGCTTTGGTTTTCCGCATAGCGTATATTCAAGTAAAAAAGCGAAACTACCTCATATAGCACGTAAATGGACATGTTGCGCACGATCAGGAACGTGGGGGCGAACACCAGAAGCCACGTCATCAGAAGACCGCTCGCGCTCCCGTCGACGTGGAACACCTGAGAGATCAGGGCGAGGCCGCCCAAGAGCAAAAAGCCTGAGAGGAAGAGCAGCAGATCCGGCGCGAAGCGCCGCCCCCTTTTCTCCAGAAAGAACGCGCCTGTCACGCATCCGAGATAAGAACAGATGGCCAGCGTTACCTTGAGCAGCGGCGGGATGTAACGCCAGTTCGCCGCGATAAAGCTCAGGACGCCCAGGCCTATCATCGACAGGCCCAAGAGCGGCACTATCTCCGGGAGCCGCCTCGCCTGGACGTAACGCGCCATTATGCCCGCGCGCGCGTCCTCTGAGATCAAGCCGTCCTGCACCCACAGGCGTGACTCCTCTGACAGGAACTTTCGGCGCGATTCGGATACCTTGCGTTCCAAGCCGGTTCCCTCCTCCTTTAAAAAATTCGGGGCGCTGCCCCAGGCCCGGCGAGGGGACAGCCCCCCTGCCGGACGCAGACAGCGCCCGCACTTTTCTTTACTTAAGCAACCCGATTGCCGAGTGTGCCGCCGAGAGGCGCGCTACAGGCACGCGGAACGGCGAACAGCTCACGTAGTTCAACCCGAGCAAGTGGCAGAAGGCCACCGACGACGGATTCCCCCCGTGCTCCCCGCAGATGCCCAGCTTTATGTCGCGCCTGACGGAGCGGCCCCGCTCGGCCGCGATCTTCATCAGCCCGCCTACGCCCTCCCTGTCGAGGACGTGGAACGGATTGTGCTCCAAGACGTTCTCGTCCACGTACACGCCGAGGAATTTGTTCTCGGCGTCGTCACGCGAGTAGCCGAACGTCGTCTGCGTCAGGTCATTCGTGCCGAAGCTGAAGAACTCCGCGAACTCTGCGATTTCGTCCGCCACCATCGCCGCGCGCGGCAGCTCGATCATCGTGCCGACCTCGTAGCTCAGGTTCACGTTCTCCCTCTTTATTATTTCGTCCGCGATAGAGACGGCCATCTCCTTCAGCCGCCTGATCTCCTCGCGGACGCCGATCAAAGGCATCATTATCTCCGGGATGACCTTCACGCCCTTTGACGCGACCTCGCAGGCGGCAGTGACTATCGCCCTTATCTGCATCTCGTAAATTTCCGGGTATACGATGCCGAGGCGGCACCCCCGGAAGCCCAGCATCGGGTTCGCCTCGTGCAGCTCGTATGCCCTCGCCATCTCCGCCTTGATGATCTGCGCCCGTGAGCTCTCCGGGTCGATCGAGGCGAGCTCCTTTTCGAACTCCGGTATCTTTGGGAGGAACTCGTGGAGCGGCGGGTCAAGCAGACGGATCGTCACCGGGTAGCCGTCCATGGCCTCGAATATGCCGATGAAATCGTCCCGCTGCATAGATTCGAGCTGTGCCAGAGCCGCGACGCGCTCCTCCTTCGTGGAGGCTATGACCATCTTCTGCATGGAGGGCAGACGGTCGGCCGCCATGAACATGTGCTCGGTGCGGCAGAGGCCAATGCCCACGGCGCCGAACTCGCGGGCGCGGCGCGCGTCCTCCGGGGTGTCCGCGTTGGCCCACACCTGGAGTTTAGCCTCCTTGTCCGCCATGTCGAGCAGGGCGCTGAAATCCTCAGAGAATTCCGGCTCCACCAGCGCCATCTTGCCGAGGATCACCGCGCCCTGCGAGCCGTCCAGCGAGATGAAATCGCCCTTGCGCACCGTGACGTCCCCTACGGTGAACTTCTGCGCGTCGAGGTTGATCTTGACGCTCTCCGCGCCGGACACACACGGCTTGCCCATCCCGCGCGCGACCACGGCCGCGTGGCTCGTCATACCGCCGTGGCTCGTGAGGACGCCCTTGGCCGCGAATAGCCCGTGGATATCGTCCGGCGTCGTCTCCGGCCTCACGAGGATGACCGGGCTGTCCTTGCCGGCTGCGGCCGCCTCGTCCGCATCGAATACGACGCGCCCCACCGCAGCGCCCGGCGAGGCGGGAAGACCTTTCGCCAGGACTTCGTACTTAGCGGACGGGTCGATCTGCGGGTGCAGGAGCTGCTCCACCTGGTCAGGGGCGACGCGCTCCACCGCCGTGCGGGAGTCAATCAGCTTCTCCCTGTACATGTCCATCGCGACCTTAACCGCCGCCGCCGCCGTGCGCTTGCCGCTCCTGGTCTGGAGGATGTGGAGCTTGCCGCGCTCGACCGTGAACTCTATGTCCTGCATATCCTTATAGTGCGTCTCAAGGAGATCCGCTATCCGCGAGAACTCCTTGTAGACCTCCGGCATGGCCTTTTCGAGCTCCGCTATAGGATTGGGCGTCCTTATCCCGGCCACCACGTCCTCGCCCTGCGCGTTCATGAGGTACTCGCCGTAGAGCTTGTTTTCGCCCGTGGACGGGTTCCGCGTGAAGCATACCCCCGTGCCGCAGTCATCTCCGAGGTTGCCGAAGACCATGGACAGGACGTTGACCGCCGTGCCGAGTTCGCTGGAGATGCCGTTGATTTTGCGGTAAGTGTTTGCGCGCGGCGTGTTCCAACTGCGAAATACCGCGTCTATCGCGAGGCGTAGCTGTTTTTCCGGATCCTCCGGGAACTCCGCGCCGGCTTTTTTCACTATCGCCTTATATTCGCCGATGAGTTTTTTGAGCGAGTCTGCCGGGATCTGATAATCGAACTCGACGCCGAGCGACCCGCGGAGCTCGCCCAGCTTTTCTTCGAAGAGGTCTACGCTCACGCCAAGCACGACGTCGGAGAACATCTGGATGAAGCGCCTGTAGCTGTCGTAAGCGAAACGCGCGTCGCCGGACACCCTCGCCAGTACCTCAGCCGTAGCGTCGTTCAGCCCGAGGTTCAGGATGGTGTCCATCATCCCTGGCATCGACACTGGAGCGCCGGAGCGCACGGAGACGAGGAGCGGGTTCTCCAGGCTGCCGAACTTCTTCCCTGCAGACGACTCCACGCGGGCGACCGCCGCCTTGACGTCAGGCCATATCTCGTCGAGCAGGTTCTCTCCCTGCGTCCAGTAAGCCTTGCACGCGTCTGTAGTGATGATGAAGCCAGGTGGTACCGGAAGGCCGATCTTGCTCATCTGAGCCAAGTTCGCGCCCTTGCCGCCAAGCAGCGATTTCATGCTGGCGTCGCCTTCGTGGAAATCGTAGACATACTTTTTTTGCGACATGTGCCTGTTGCCTCCTTTATATTGGTGTTACAAAGTGAACAGCGAGCAGCGTTGACAGACAAAAACACTCACCCAGCCATATAACCGGAGCGCGTCGTTTAAATATTGTTTGAGTGGGCGTAAACACAGACTACGCGGCTGAAACAATTTAACCAGCGATCCCGTAGCAAACGGGGAAATTATAGCGCAAAAACCGCGTTTTTAATATATTATGACTAAATTCAAATTAACTGGCGCGGGCCGGCGGGCGGCAGGTTGCCGCCCGAACTGATATAATGTAATTACCAAAATATGGGCGCATTAGCGCTGCAAAGGGGGTTGTTTTATGAGCAGGACGGCGGAGCTGTTGGGCGACGCAAAGGTATTCCACATTGCCACGATCGACGGCGATCAGGCGCGGGTCAGGCCCTTTGGGTTCGTGATGGACTTCGAGGGCAAGGTGTATTTCACCACGGGGAACGGGAAGGATTTCTACAGGCAGGCAAAAAAGAACCCTAAGGTGGAGATGTCGGCCATGCTCCCTGACGGCAGGTGGATAAGGGTAAGCGGCAGCGCGGTCTTTGACGGGAACATGGCGGCCAAGAAAAAAGCCTTCGAGCTGTACGACGGCTTTAAGGCGATATACCGGTCGCCGGACGGCCCGACGTTCGAGGTGTTTTACCTGGACAACATGTCGGCTGTGGTATATTCCTTCACGGACGCGCCGGAAAAAATAATTTAGGAAAGCGCCATAAGCCCGGAGCCAGCCCCCTGGCCCTGTCGGAGGGCTGGCTTCAGGCCGGTTCGTGATGCCAGTTTGGGTTAAGGGAGAGGAGCTTGAGGGCCACCGTCACTTCCAGGCGTTTTTCCCATACGGACAGATCCATGCCGGTGAGCTCACAAATCCTCTCGTAGCGGTAGTGGATCGTGTTGTAATGAATTTTGAGGTCTCGCGCGGCGGCTTTGAAGTTCCAGTCTTGATTAACTAACATTTGGAGGGTATATAACAAGTTTTCGTCTTCCAGCAGCTTCCCCAGGCGCGTGGCGAAAAATTTCCTGGCCTCTGACGACCCCGCGACCGGTGCCAGGACAGTCAGGACGCCCATTTCGTCCCATACGTGGAAACCGCCGTCGCCCTTGGAGTGCCGCATCACCTCTATGGCCCTGCGCGCCTCGTCGTAACTCTCGCTCAGCCCGCCGAAGTCGTCCTTCTCGTTCCCGACGCCGACGGAAAGGGTATGCCCGGTGCAGATGCGTGCTTTTTCCTGGATGTCCCCGCAGCACATCGAAAGTTTCTCGTTGAAATTATGGCAGCTCTCAGTATTCACGATGAACACTATCAACTCTTTCATCGTGAGGCACGGGAGGTTTTGAAAGAAAAAACTCATCTCATTTTTGCAGATGGAATAGATTTGCTCCTTCATCGCCTTCGCCCTGACGGCGGCGTGTCCGTCCTGCGCGCTCCGGCCGGAGCTGTTTTTTTTGTAGTTGTCGATATCGAAGATGACGACCCTGAGCTTTCTCGTCAGATCCCACCCGAAAGCGCTGGATCTGTTGATGATCTCCTCCTGGTGCCGGATATTGCCTATCAGCAAGTCGCGCACGAAGTCGTTGTGATAGCGGGCCTCGATCTCCATGACCACTATTTCTTTCTGGAGCGCCAGGTGCATCGCGGTCTTCGCGTGCTCCAGTATCACACGCCCCATGTCGTTGTCCTGGAGGGGGCTCTCAAAGACGAAGTAGCCGTGTATGAATTGCGAGAGGACGACGTGTTCGTGCGGGTATTTTTTCAAGAGCGCTCCTTCGTCCGCCGCCATGCATTCGTCCGCGAACTGCTTTCCTGAGGAACAAAAGCATTTTTTCATCGTATCGCTCACGAAGCACACGCCGCAACACAGAAACGACTCCAGGCGCTGAAGCAGCTCGGGCGCGCCGCCCCCGTCCCTCAAGGCTTCCGAGAAGGCGCGTATGACGGTTTCGGACAGCCGGACGTTTTCCACCCCGTCCGTCTTCAGTATGACGACGCGGATAACGTCCGAGTAGGGGATCTCTATCGGAATCCCGAGGATGGGCAGGCCGATGCGGTCGGCAAAATCCTTTGCCACTTGAGGAATTTCCTGTATGAACCTGTTTTTGAAACCGAGCGCGGCAACCCCGGCCTTGTGTATCGCCCTGACAAAATCCTCGAAGCCCTTTACGCTGTCGCGGAACTGATAGCATGAAGAGAGCAAAAAATCCCCGCACTGCAGCCAATGGATGATTTCCGGGGCCTCCATGACGTTTATGCCCCTCACGCTTTTAGCCAGTCCGGACGAGCCGGCTATCAGGGTGATGCCAGGCAGCTCTGGCAATTTCAAAATTTGTTCGACCGCCAGGGGCATTTTTTCTCTCACCTCCGTATCAAAAATAATGAAAAGTCTAAAAAACTCTGGAGGCTTTGTAAGGCTGATTTATTGTCAGGCGGCGCAACGGCAGAATGTCATTTCAGCGGATTAATCCGCGCTTCCCATATAACCTGCATAACAGGTAAATTATAAATTTACTGACAACAGGCTTCCCTCCGTATTTTGGCGCGTTGCGTCATAGTGATTTAATGAAGGCGTTACTTAATTATTTCTCTTTAATGACTGTCAAGCTGTTTCTAGAAGACGCGAAGGCTTTTCAGCCCGCTGCGCTGACCGCGCTGCGGCAAAAGTACGTCCATGCCGCTCGTCCGACGTCCTGTCGGACGCAGGTCCGCTGCGTTCGCTCGAAAAACCTTCGCGTCTTGAGTAAACTTGACAGCCGTATTTTCCCTTGCGGCTTACGCCG
>JAISFV010000028.1 GCA_031263445.1 Synergistaceae bacterium
CCCCCATCTCGCCCGGCTCCAGCGGCGGCCCCGTGCTGAACATGAAGGGCGAGGTCGTAGGGGTTTCGACTTTTTTTTTAAAAGACAGCCAGAACCTCAACTTCGCAGTGTCCTCAAAACATCTAGTGCCTTTTATCCCGCTCGCCGAGAAGCAAAACCCGCAGAAGCTGGCGAGGCGGGTGACAGGCGGAGAGAAAGAATTTATCACCAAAAACAGCAAACAAAACCAATATAAAATAGACGGGCAGGGGATCCCGATCCCTGGTCAGTACGGCTTTATGGGACATAATTGGGGCTGCGGCGCAGAGGAAGTCAAATCTCGCTTGCCCAATTTAAAACGCATAAAACAACTCGAAGTCTGGGATGATGAAATTACCGTCTATTCGACAGAGAAATTCTTTTAGGTATTCGAATGCAAGGCAGATGCACTTGTACGATATCGATTTTATGGCAACCGTTTATTCGAAATATCATTTTTGGTAGTCGACCAAGTGGAAATTGTTGAAAAACAGGTACCCTTAATTATCAGCGAGATGACGGACAAGTTTGGTGCCCCGACTGTTATTGGGAAACAAACAGTTAATTTTATAGGTTTATCATGGGAAATTTCGAACAAAGTATACGCCCAAATTTATGATCCATTCGATAGCGAAGGAATGTATGATGAATATAAAGGATATTCTGGCCGTATGATTAATTTTATATATAGCCCCTTAGCAGACGAATTACCCAATGCGTTTAGATGAGCCGCTCCCGGCGGCGGGCGGGGGCCTCTCAGCGGGGGGGGGATCATTACCGATGACATCCCTTCCTGATGCAGATAACATAACGAGACGGAGGTGAGGGTTAAAATGACAGACGTGCTGGAACTGGCCAAATATCTCCTCTGCCTGGACAAAGAGAAGGCCTGCGCCGACGGGGAAGCGGCGTCGGACGTGACGCCGCTGAAACTGCAGAAACTTCTGTATTACTGCCAGGGCTACTCTCTGGGCCTGTACGGCGAGCCGCTCTTCGGCGACGCCATCGAGGCATGGGATCACGGCCCGGTCATACCCGGCGTTTACCGGCTGTATAAGGAGTTCGGGGGCGGCCACATCCCGTTCGAGACAGGGGAGGAGCCTGACGTGGATGAACGCGCGAAGAAAATAGCGCGCCTCGTCCTGGAAGACAAGGGCAAGTTCGCCCCGTGGGCGCTGCGGGACATGACGCACTCTGAAAAACCCTGGGCCCACACATACCGCAGCGCCGGGCGCAACGCCCAGATCCCGCAGTCGCTCATCAGAGACTTCTTCCTCTCGCGTTTCGAAGAGGAACTGTCCCCGGAGGAGGAGAAGGCTTTGTTTTCGCGCTCCGGCCCCGTCCCCGCCGCCGAAGAATGGGGCAAGATCAACGAATATGTGCGCGCCCTATAAGGCCGGGGATGTGCTGAGGGTGATGTTCAGGGGACGCGTCGACGGGCAGCCGAAAGCGCGTCCCGTTTTATTCTGGATGCAGGGTTTCTCCGGCACGCGGAAAATACTGGTCAGCGGCATTTTCGGCACGGCGACGGCGCGGAAATGGGAACAAAAGCTGTCCCCGTCCGTCAGGAACGGGCTCACTAAGGAATGCGTGGTAAGGCTCGACGACACCAGGTACATAAATGCCGATGACGTCCTGCGCGTGCTCGGTTCTCTGAACGAGACGGAATTTAAGGCCGTCAGGGATTTGATGATCAGATATTCCGGCGATTACAAGGCAAATTCGCCGGATGATTTTGGCGACGGCACGTTTGATATTTTCAGCGCGGATTAAAATCAGGAGGCCCCGGCCTCCCGTGCGTAAACGGGCCTCCTGTGCCGCGTCAGACCATTCCGGCGGCGTCACCGACATGGTTTCTTCAGACGGCGGAAAAGGAGGATTGCCATGAGCGAAATCATATGGCCTACAAACTGGCCCACAGGAACATGCCAGCGTCTGCGTAACCTCTGCGAACACAAGCTATAAATGACATGTTCGAATCCTGCTCCCGGCTTGTGGAAGTTAATCTTGCAATTGCAAAAAAACATCTCCCGCAGGTCAATTTTGTTGTACTTTTTTTTCGTATGCTGACGTGAAAAATGCAAAAAACAATGCCGTGTATATGCTTTTCTCTCCCTCTGATTACAGATTGTGCCAGCGTTTCTGGAATTTAGTCTTGCATCCCGGCGGACCGGACATCCTGCGGAACTTACTTTTGCAATTCACCATTCTCCAAGTGACCAAAAATCCTTATCCGCACGATTAAAAAACTCGCTGGTTATGATTGCCATCGGATAGGTATCGGTGAATTCAAGGTTATTTACCGTGTCGAGGTCGGGATTATATTACACATCGATTTGGTGGGGAAACGTAACGACGGTCAAGTATACATGAAACTCAAAAACATGGTGTAAAGGTCATGCAGGGCAAGTATAAAAATGCCAAACGGCCAATTTTTCGTGAATTAACAATAAATAATCAGCCTTCTTAAGAATCATGATAGCGTGGCCGCCCTGACGCAGGGACGGCCACGCTGCTCGAATTATTCCGCCTTTGGACGGAGGTCGGCCAGTTTAGTGAAGATGTCTCCGCCTTTGAGCGCGTAATAGCTTTCCTTGTATATGCTGAACAGCTTGTCGTAAAGCGCCACGTTTTCTGGTATGGGGTCATATGTCGCCCCGAAGGCCACCATGTTCGCGACTACCTCGTCGAGATCCTTGTAGAAGCCGGCGCCGATCGCGGCGAGTCCTGCCGCGCCCAGCACCGACGCGTCCGTGACGCCCAGCGTGCGTATCCTGCGGTTCATTATGTCCGCTATGATCTGGCACCACTCCGGTGACTTGGAGACGCCGCCAGTGATCGTGATGAAGTCGTCCATCACGACGCCGGCCGCCAGCACGGATTCCAGTATGTGACGGGCTTCGAGCGTGATGCCCTCCATTACGGCCCGCACCATGTCCGCCTTAGTCGATGTCGAGCGGAGGCCCAGGAACATCCCGGTAGCGTTCGTGTCCCATGTCGGGTAACCGGAGCCGAACAGCGCCGAATAGAAGAGCACGCCGCCAGCGCCGGGCTTCGACGTCCTGATGTACTTCTCCGTCATGACGACGTATGGGTCTACGCCGCGCTTCTCAGCCTCGGCTATGTCCTCGGCGCAGAGCGTGTCGCGGCACCAGCGGTAACAGGTCGCGCCCGAGACCTGCGGCCCCTCCACCTCGAAGACGCCGAGCTTCGGGGTGGACGGTATCATCAGGTTCGTGAGCGCGGCGAAATCGGGCTTCGCCAGCCCTATCGCGAGCAGGCCGAACGTGCCTATCGTGAGCGACACGGCCCCGTCCTTCACGACGCCCGCGCCCATCGCGGACAACTGCTGGTCGCCAGAGCCGGCCACGATCTTTGTCCCGGCCGCGAGGCCGGTCTTGGCCGCCACGTCCGCTCCGACGCGGCCCACGACGCTGCCTGGATTGCAGAGCGGCGGGAACTTCGCCATGTCAAACCCCAGCTTGTCCGCTACCTCCTTCGACCAGTCGAGCGTATGGACGTCCATGAGGCCCGTGACCGTGGCGTTCGATATCTCCGCGACGAACCCGTCTGAGCCGAAGGCGTGCATGATGAAGCTGTCCACGGAAGCGAAGTACTTCGTCTTGGCGTAGGTCTCAGGCTCATTTACCTTCACCCAGTAATACTTCGCGAGCGCGAAAATATTGTAGCCCGGCATCCCTGTTATCTCGTTGCGACGCTCCGGGGAAATCTTGGCGTTTATCTCGCCCATGACGGACTCGGCGCGGGAGTCGAGCCATACGTAGAATTTGTCGTCTATCACCTTGAGGTTCTCGTCCACCAAGCAGAAGCTGGAACGGTTGACCGAAAAGCCTATCGCCTCTATCTCGTTTTTGTCGACCTTCGAATCGGCGACCGCCTCCTTGACGGCCTCGAACGTGATGTCCGCGAGAAAACCGGCGCCCACCTCCACCCATGACGGCTTTGGCTCGTCCAGCTTGTATTCGCGGTAACCCTTCCCAACGATCTTGCCGCCGAGATCCATGACCATTGCCTTGGATCCCGTAGTGCCTACGTCTATGCCGACCACATACTTACCCATACGCGTTACCTCCCACGCTGATTTCGATCAGCCCAGATTCTTTTTGTAGCTGTCGTCGATCTTCGCAAGCTCGTCCGCCGAAAGCTCCCAGTCGGCAGCCTTCGCGTTCCGCTCCAGGTTCGCCGGTTTCGTGGTGCCTATGAGCGCCGTCGTCACGCCAGGCTGCGCCAGCACCCAGTTGATCGCGACCTCTGCGACGGTGACGCCCCGCGCGCCCGCTACCTCGCGCAGCGTGCCTATTACGGTCTTGCACTTGTCCCACTTAGGCTCGGTGAAGAAGTCGTAGAAAAAGCTCCGAAGCTCCTTGTCGGTGACGACGGGAGGCTTTTCAAAAGCGCCCGTCAGGATGCCGCCGCCCAGTGAGCCGTATGTCATGACCCCGAGGTTTTTCTCGCGGGCGAAAGGGATGACACCGTTCTCGAAGTTGGAGCGGTCGAGCAGGCTCGCGGACGGCTGTATCCCGCTTATGCCGCCGATCTTGATCGCCGTCTCCATCTGCCCGACGCTGAAGTTGGAGACGGCCCCCGCGCGTATCTTGCCGTCTTTTTTGAACTTGGCGAGCAGCTCCAGCGCGCCCTCTATCCCGAAATTATTGTCGGGCCAGTGGACGAAGTATATGTCGATGTAATCCGTGGCGAGGCGTTTCAGCGAGTTTTCGAGTTCGACCTGCACGACGGAGGGGGAGAGACAGCGGACGTACTCCCCGTATATGCGGTGGACGCCGAGCTTCGTCGATATGACGGCTTTCTCGCGCCTCCCCTTGAGCGCCTTGCCCACGGCCGTCTCCGCCTCGTGGTTCTGGCCGTATGCCGGCGCCGTGTCGATGAGGTTGACGCCGATGTCGATGGCCCTCTGGATCGTTTCGATCCCCTTTGCCTCGTCTGTCTCTCCGAAGAAGTCGCCGCCTAGCGGCCAGGTTCCAAGGCCGACCACCGAGACGTCGATGCCGCTGTTGCCAAATTTCCTGTACTTCATCCGCTCACACACCTTTCTTTGGGGAAATGCCCAAGCAATATTTTTGGCGCGCGTTCAAGACAAAAAAATGGCGAAAAAGGCGAGAAAAAACACACAGACAGCCACCTTGAGATTGTGCAACAGGGACGTTGATTTATCGTCAGCGGCCTATTGGGTAAAGACTCAAACCATGTCGGAATCCGCGCCCTAAAACGCTTAAATGCCATTCGGGCCATTTAATCAGCGCTTCCCGTAATATTCAGTCGTAATATTAATATTAAAAAAAGTTTGAAAAGACGCTCAGAACACGAAATACGTTATCATACCAGTTTGCTCATGTCAATAATCCCCGCCAGAGCGCACTCCGCCGCGTTCACGAGTGCCTTTGCCCGTGTTCGCCGATGTGAATATAACCCGCTTCACGCGGGCCTTTCCAGACGAGCCGGCAGATATTATCACAGAAGAACAACAGTTTTTGAATAGAGCTTGACAATTACTTCAAAACAGGGGAATATATAAGGGCATCGGGGGAGCTTCCCGCGTGGGAGGCTGAGAGGAAGCGTATGCTTCGACCCTTGGAACCTGATCTGGGTAATACCGGCGCAGGAAGCATGAGATAGTTTCGGGAAAACTATAACCTGAAATAGACTCCATTGCCCCCGTGCGAAAACAACGAAGGGGGT
>JAISFV010000056.1 GCA_031263445.1 Synergistaceae bacterium
TGAGAACAAAGGGCGTAAAATCGTTCGGCTGGGATGAATTGCGCCGTATTCTCAAGCGTTTGCGCGATTACAAAATGTCATATATGCTGTTCATCAACAACTATGACGCTCCGTTCACAAATAACCAGGCAGAGCGAGACCTGCGCCCGTGTAAGACTAAGCAGAAAGTATCCGGCTGTTTCCGTTCGTGGCGAGGCTTGGAAACATTCGCCACAATCAGCAGTTATTTTTCTACCCTGAAAAAATCTTCTCATAACCTGCTCTCTGCTGTTTTATCCACGCTCCAACTCCAACCCACTGTACTGTAACTGGCGTCATGGATCGCCGTGGTGCGCCCATTGACAAACGTAACGCAGTTGTGGTTTTCATCAACGACCAGTTCATCGGCAACCATGAAGTGCTTGATATCTCGAACGTTGGCATAGTGAAGAATGCCCTGTATGAGCAATTGCCTCTTGTGGGTGGTTCCTACTTGCTGCCCAGGATCCGCGAAAGCCTTTTGTAGAGCGCGAAGGAGATGAGGGACACGGCGGTGCCTTTGAGGACGTTGAACGGCACGATGCCTGTCAGTATCAGTTTCGGCACTGTATCTACGTAAGGGTTTATCTCGGCGTACATCGCCAGTATCCTGTCTATCGGCACGATTTGGCTGTAGAGCGGGATAAGCGCGTAGTAGTTCGCCAGGGCGGCTGTGACGGTCATCGCCGCCACGCCGGAGACGAGCGCGAGCGCCGCGCCGGCCTTGGTAGCCGATCTCCTGTAAAGGACGCCCGCCGGGACGACCAGCGCGCACCCGATTATGAAGCTCGCGAGCTCGCCGACCCCTGCGGTTGTCGTGTGTGGCAGGTTGATGAGGTTCTTGACCAGCTCCACCATGATCCCGGAGCATGGCCCAAGGGCTATCACGGCGAGCATCCCTGGCACCTCCGAGAAGTCCATCTTGATGAACGACGGGAATATGGGCAGCGCGAAATCCATGAACATGAGTATCGCGGACACCGTAGCCAATAGCGCGGTCGTCGTCAGGCCGCGGACCCCGAGTGCAGCGATGGCGGCTTTCAATTCAGCTTACCCCCTCAAGCGCCTCGCTCAGGCGCTCCCATTCTATGTAGTCCGACTCCATCTTCTCCGTCACCGCGCCGCGTTCGAGGAACAGTTCCCGGACTTTGGCGGAGTCCGCAAGGATCTCCGCCTGGCAGAGCAGCGCGTCTATCTCGTCCCTGCGGGCCTCGCCGGCGGCTATCGATTTTTCGAGCGGCCCTATTTTGTCCATAAAGACCTTTCGCTCGCGGTAGACCCTGTTGCGCTCCTGCGCCTCCTGTTGGCGTTTTTTGCGTTGGCCGGCCGTGTCTGCGGTATTTTTCAGCGTCATTGACGGGCCGTCCGCGCGTTCCGCCTGATTTTTCACGCCGCCAGCCTCGTCACCCGCCCTGAAGGCGCGCGATTCCTCGCGCTTTTCGATGAAGCGCGAGTAGTTCCCAGGGTAGTCGTACAGCGCGCCGTCCCGCAGTTCTAGGACCCTGTCCGCCAGGCTGTCCAAGAAAAACCTGTCGTGGGAGACGATGAGGATCGTCCCGCCGTACTGGAGGAGCGCCTCTTCGAATATTTCGAGCGTGTTCGCGTCCAGGTGGTTCGTCGGCTCGTCCAAGATCAGGAAGTTCGTGTCCGACAGGAGCAGCTTGAAGAGCGCGAGCCTGGACTTCTCTCCGCCCGAGAGTACCCGCACGGGCTTCCTTATGTCGTCGCCGGAGAAGAGGAACGCCCCGAGGAGGCTGCGTTTTTCGGCCTCCGTCACCTTCGAGCCTGTCCGCGATGCCTCTTCCCAGACGGTGTGCGAGTAGTCGAGGTTCTGTGAGCTCTCCTGCGAGAAATAGGCGCGCCTCACGTTATGCCCCAGGCGCACTTCGCCCGCGTCGGGCCCTTCGGCTCCCGAGAGCAGGCGCAAAAGCGTGGACTTGCCCGCGCCGTTCACGCCGACTAGGGCGACGCGCTGCCCTCTGTTGATTTCGACGTCGAGGTCCCTAAAGACGCGAATCTCCCCGTAGCTTTTCGAAAGCCCCTTGCCGGAGACGACCTCCCAGCCGCTCCTCGGGGCGTCGGGGAAGCGTATGTTCACGGTCTTGGAGGGCGCGTCCATCTCGTATATCTCCATCTTTTCGAGCTGCTTTATCCTGCTCTGGACCTGCGTGGCCTTGGACGCCTTGTATCGGAAGCGGTCCACGAAGCGCTGCATGTGCAGGATACGCTCCTTCTGATCTTCGATGACGCGCCCGAGGCGTTCCCGCGCGGCCTCCGCCTCCGTCAGGTAGCGTTCGTAGCCCATCTGGTAGTGGGTGATCTCGCCGCGCGCCAGTTCCGCGACCTCTGTTGCCATCTTGTCGGCGAAGCGCCTGTCGTGGGAGACGAAGATCAAAACGCCCCTGTGGTCGCGGAGCCACCCCTCCAGCCACTCCATGCTCTCCGTGTCCAGGTGGTTCGTCGGTTCGTCGAGGAGCAGGATGTCGGGTTTTTGCAGGAGGACGCCGGCCAGCGCTATGCGCATTCTCCAGCCGCCTGAGAACTCCCCGCAGCAGCGGTCGGCGTCACCGGGGGCGAAACCGAGTCCCCTCAGGACCTTTCTGGCCGTCGCGTCGAACTCGTACCCGCCCTTGTGGGCGAAATCCCGTTCTAGCGTCTCGTGCAGGGCAAGCAGCCCCGCAAGCTCGCGCGAGCCTTCAGGACACTCCGATATCCTGCCCCGCGTGGCGTCCAGTTCCTCCCCTAGCCCCAGGAGGCCCGCCCTCGAACGCAGGAAATGGATCACGGTGCCGTCCCCTAGCTCGACGAGATCCTGCGGGAGGTAGCCGGCCTTGACGTTCGGGGAAAGCGTGACCTTCCCCTCGTCCGGCTCGATCTCACCTGATATCATACGGAGGAGCGTCGTCTTGCCGACGCCGTTGTCCCCCGCGAGGGCGATCCTCCCCTGTTCGTTTATCTGCCAGGAGACGTGATTCAGTATCGTTTTTTCCCCGAAGGAGAGGGAGATATTACTGATGAGTATCAGATGCGTTGCCCCCTGGACGGAGTCAGCTTCCGCAAGCCTCCGCGAAAGCCGCGAAGAGATTTGCGGCGTGCTCGTGGTGCCGCCACATGCGCTCCGGGTGCCACTGGATGCCGATGGTGAACGGGTGCGCGTCTCTGCCCTTCGGCTCGATCGCCTCGATGATGCCGTCAGACGCCCTTGCGGAGACGACGAAGCCAGGGGCCGTGTCCTTTACGGCCTGGTGGTGGAAGGAGTTCACCCCTACCTTGCCGCCTGGCGCGGTTTTGAGTATGCGCGCCACCTGGGAGCCGGGTTCTACGATTGCGTCATGCACGGCGGAATACGACGGGGATTTCTGGGCGTGCATCAGCAGCGCCTTCCCGGGGTTCTGCTTCGTTATGTCCTGAAAGAGCGTGCCGCCCATCGACATGTTGAGCAACTGGATGCCCCTGCAAATCCCCAAGACCGGTTTTTTTTGCGCGACCGCCGCCCGGCAGAGCGCCATCTCGAATAGATCCCGCTCTTCCGTGAAGGCACCGTTGAACGGGAAATTTTCCTCCCCGTAGAGCGTGGCGTTCACGTCGTCCCCCCCGGTCAGAAGCAGCCCGGAGAGACGGGAAACCATCCCCTCTGCCAAGTCGGCGTAAGAATCCCTGAGCGTGATGTCTGGCACGGGGAGGGTGAAGGGGATCAATCGCGCGTGATATATTGCATTGACGTAGCTGGAGTATATGTTCTGGACGTCTAGCTTGTCTTCGTCTATGTTGGCGGTTATCCCGACGACGGGATAGGCCGCGTCTCGTTTCGTCTTCATATTTTTTCTATCTTCCCTTTCGTCTTGGCTATGGCCAGTCACTATTATTATACCAGCATGTTGTGGCAAGCGACAATATGGCCTCCGCCGATATCGGCCAGCTTCGGGTTCTCCTGGGCGCAGACCGGCAGGACGTTCCGGCACCTGGTCCTGAACGGGCAGCCGGACGGAGGGTCGAGCGGGGACGGCACGTCGCCTTCGAGGATTATCCGCTTCCTGCCGCGCGCGGCTACCGGATCCGCTATCGGGACGGCGGAGAGGAGCGATTGCGTGTACGGGTGCTTCATGTTCCCGTACAGCTCGTTCACCGCAGCCGCCTCGACGAGGTTGCCGAGGTACATGACGCCCACGTCGTGGGAGATGTGCCGCACGACGGAGAGGTCGTGGGAGATGAACAGGTACGTGAAGCCGAAACGCTCCTGGAACTCTTCCAGAATGTTTATTATCTGTGCCTGAATGGAGACGTCGAGGGCGGATATCGGCTCGTCGCAGACGATGAACTCCGGCATCATGGCGAGCGCCCGCGCAATGCCTATCCTCTGCCTCTGCCCTCCGGAGAACTCGTGCGGGTACCTGTTGATGTGGTCGTCCTTAAGCCCGACCATGTGTATCAGCTCGCGCACCCTGTCGGCGCGCTCGGCGTTCGAGGAGACCAGCCTGTGCAGCGTGAGCGGCGCGCCGATGATCTCGCTCACGGGCTGCCTCGGGTCGAGCGACGTGTACGGGTCCTGAAATATCATCTGCATCTTGCGGCGGTACGGGAAGAACTCCCTCTCACCCATGCCAGTTATGTCCGCCCCGTCGTAGACGACCCTGCCGCCCGTCGCCTTGTACAGCTTCAATATCGTCCTGCCCACGGTCGTCTTTCCGCAGCCGGATTCTCCCACCAGCCCGAACGTCCGTCCCTTCCCTATGGAGAACGAGACGTCGTTCACGGCCTTCAACTGCTTGACGGATCCCTTGCCGAGGGCCGTCGTCCTGATGTCGAAGAACATTTTCAGGTTTTCCGCTTTGAGCAGGGCATCAGCCGTCATTTCGCCAGCGCCTCCGTTCCTTTCGCGGCCGCGCCGGTGAGCCAGCACGCGACGCCGTGTCCGACGCCCGTCTCGCTGGCGGCCAGGGCCGGCCTGGCCTTGGCGCATATCCGCATCGCGGAGTCGCACCTGGCGGTGAACGGGCACCCGGCTGGCGGGTTCATGAGATCCGGCGGGCTGCCTGGGATGGGGGACAGCTTTTTCTTCCCGGTGTCTCCAACATCCGAGATAGACGAGAGCAGCCCTGTCGTGTAGGGGTGCATGGGATGGTAGAAAATGTCCTCCACGCTGCCGGACTCCATTATGAGGCCGCCGTACATGACCACGACCCTGCTGCACGTCGAGGCTATCACTCCTAGGTCGTGCGTGATGAGCAGCGTCGCGGCGGAGAACTTTGCCTGCATGTCCTTCATGAGCTCCAGTATCTGCGCCTGTATCGTGACGTCGAGGGCCGTCGTCGGCTCGTCGGCTATCAGCAGCTTTGGGTTGCAGCTCATCGCGATGGCTATCATCACCCGCTGTCTCATGCCCCCTGAGAACTCGTGCGGGTACTGCTTCAGCCTCTGCTCAGGGCTGGATATGCCTACGAGGTCGAGCATCTCGACGGCCCGTCTCCGCGCCTCGCCAGCGCCCATCTTCCTGTGGATCCTGAGCGGTTCCATTATCTGGTTCCCGATCGTATAGAGCGGGTCTAGGCTCGTCATGGGGTCCTGGAAGATCATGCCGATTTCGTCCCCCAGCATCCTGCGCATTTTTTTGTGGCCCTGGCTGAGCAGGTCCCTCCCGTCAAAGGCGAGCTTGTCCGCCTGTACCGTCGCGTTCTCGGACAAGAGGCGCATGACGGAGAGCATTGTGACGCTCTTTCCGCAGCCTGACTCGCCGACCACGCCCAGAAACTCGCCCTTGTCCACGAACAGGTCTATGCCCCTGACCGCCCTGACCACGCCGCCGGCTATGGAAAAGTCCGTCCGCAGGTTCTGTATTTCCAGGAGGTGGCCGCTCATCTTTTCAGCCTCGGATCCAGCGCGTCGCGCAGACCGTCGCCGATGAAGTTGAAGGCGAATATCGTGATGCTGATAGCGAGCGCCGGGAAGAGCATCAGGTGCGGGTACGTGTTCATGTTGGATAGGGAGTCGTTCGCGAGCGTCCCCCAACTGGCTACCGGGACCGCTATGCCTATGCCGATGAAGCTCAGGAACGCCTCGTAGAAAATCGCCTGCGGTATCAGGAACGTCACTGTCACGATGATGGGCCCCATGCTGTTCGGTATGAGGTGGCGGAGCAGTATCTTGAGGTCTGACTCGCCTATGACCTTGGCAGCTAAGACGAAGTCCTGGCTCTTTATGGAGAGTATCTGCGCGCGCACGATCCTGGCCGTGCCTAGCCAGTACGTGAAGCAGAGCGCGATGATTATGCTGTGCATGTGCGCGCCCAGGAACACCATGACGAGGATTATGTAGAGCAGGGACGGAACGGCCATTATGATGTCCACGATCCTCATCATGAGCATGTCCGTCCTGCCGCCGACGAATCCGGAGATCCCGCCGTAGATGACGCCGATTACCATGTTTATGAACGCCGCTGCGACTCCGACCGTCAGGCTTATCCTCGCGCCGTAGGCCACGCGCACGAACAGGTCCCTGCCGAACTTGTCCGTGCCGAACCAGTGATCGCCGTCGGGCGTCTGGTTTATCACGGAGTAATTCTGCTCGTCGTAGGCGTATGGCCGTATCATAGGGCCCGCGACCGCGAGCGCTATCATCAGGGCTATGACGACGAAGCCCGCCATCGCGAGCGGGTCGGCCATCAGCTTGGAGCGCGCGTTCTCCCAGTAAGACACGCTCGGGCGGTTTATGACGTCCGTCTGTTTCTCCCCGTCCGGCAGCCGTTCAAAAAGCCCGTCGGGCAGGCAGGCTATTTCGCCTTCTGTCAGATACTCCGCCTCGTCTCCAGGCAAATCAGTCGTTTTTTTCACCGTGTCCGCCCCCTAATCCGTGAACTTTACGCGCGGGTCTATTATGGCGTAAGCGATGTCGACCAATAGCGTGCAGAGCATTATGAAGGCCCCGTAAAATATGGTGATCCCGAGTATCACCGAGTAGTCGCGCTCCGAGACCGCCGTGACGAAATACCGCCCGAGGCCTGGGATCATGAAAAGCCGCTCGACCACGAAGCTCCCCGTGAGCAGGATGGCGATCAGCGGCCCGATGTACGTCACGACAGGCAGGATAGAGTTGCGCACGCCGTGCTTCGCTATCACCATGAACTCCGAGACGCCCCTCGCGCGGGCGGAGCGTATGTAGTCCTGGCGCGACACCTCCAGCATGGACGAGCGCATGAGCCTCGTGATGTACGCGATAGGCGAGAAGGCCAGGCAGACCACCGGTATGACGAGGTGGCTCGCCGTGCCGTACCCGTAAATAGGCAGTATCTGGAGCTTCATGGAGAATACGTACATCAAGAGGATGGCGATGATGAATATGGGCATCGATATGCCGATGGTGGCCAGGATCATCGAGAGCCAGTCCAGCCAGCCCCCGCGTTTCAGCGCCGACGTTATCCCTAGTGGGACGCCGACCGCGAGAGCCGCTACGATCGCCAGCGCGCCGACGACGGCTGAGGCAGGGAACCCGCTCACGATCAGCTCGTTGACCGTGTAGTTGAGTTTCTTGAACGAGTAACCGAGGTTGCCGTGGGACAGGCTGTTCATATAATTTAAGTACTGCTTCCACACAGGCAGGTCGAGCCCGTATTTCGAGCGGAGGTTCTCCAGCACCTTCGGCGGCACGTTTCTCTGCTCGCCTGGGTTGAACGGGCTGCCTGGCACCGCGTGCATCAGGAAAAACGTCGCCGTTATCAGCACCAGCATCGAAATTGCGGCTGCCAGGAGGCGCTTCAATACGTATTTTGTCACGATGGTCCTCCCTTCATTTTTTTGACGTCACGCTGATTCGTGCCACATTAACGTCATGGCGACGCGACCGCCCCGCGAACGGCTGACAGGTCACTGTATAGCGTTCGCGGGGCCGTCTAGAGGGAGGTAATTTATTTAGCCGCTATGTCAGCGTACTGGAAGTAAATGTGGCCGATGTTGCTCTTTGTTATCCCCGTGACCTCCGGCTTGATCAGGATCGGCTCGACGCCGTGCCAGAGCGGTATTATCGGCATGTCCTCCAGGATTGTGCGCTCGGCGTCCCTGAATAGGCTCATGCGCTTCTCCGTGTCCAGCTCGGAGTCCGCCGCCCTCATGAGCCGGTCGTATTCCTTGGAGTTGGGCGTGTCGATCCAGCGCACGTCCTTCTCGGGGCCTTGCCTGTAGGCCATCCAGAGGAAGAGGTTCGTCTTGGGGTCGTCGTAGTCGCCGGTCCAGCCGTCGCGCGCGGCCTCCCATTCGCCCGGGTCGATGAGATCCCAGTAGACGGAGGACTCGTATGTAGCGATTTCACTGTTGATCCCTATCTGCTTCCACATGGACTGCCAGGCCTGGGCGCTGTCCGTGTCCTCCTGGTTGTTCATCGTGATGATGCGGAATGTCGGGAGGCCCTTGCCGTCCGGGTAGCCCGCCTCCGCCAGCAGCTTCTTCGCCTCCGCTATGTCCGTCTTCACCAGGTTGCCCGCAACGTCGCGGAACTCCTTGCCGCCCCAGTGAATGCCGTATGGCACCAGCCCCTGCGCCGGGATGTACGGCACACCGAGGATGCTCTTGGTGATAGCTTCGCGGTCGAGCGCGAGCGACATAGCTTTGCGGACGCGCGCGTCTTTTATGTTCCCGGTCTGAAGCGAGATGTACGTCGTCCCGATCCTGGGGAATATGACAAGCTCCTTAGAATTATTGAAAGTTTTGATCCCTTCCGAGTTGATGGAGTCGTTGACGTTGAGCTCGCCCTTTCTGTATGCTTCGAGGGCGATGGAGTCGTCGGCTATGAAGTTGTAGTTCACGATGTCGATCTTCACGTTGGCGGCGTCGTAGTAGTGCGGGTTCTTCTCCAGCACGAAGCCAGTCTGAGGGTTCAGGCTCTTGACGCGGAAAGCGCCGTTGCCCACGTAGGTGGCGGGTTTCTTGAACCACTCCGGGTCCTTTCTGACCAGCTCCATCTTGTATGGCACGTAATAGCAGACCACGTCGAGGAAGAACGGCGTCGGGTTCTCCAGCGTGATCTCCAGGGTGTCGTCGTCCAAGGCTTTCATAGCGACGTCCTCGACTTTGCCCTTGCCCTGGTTGTAGGCTTCCGCGCCCTTCACGAAGAGGTAGAGGTCTACGCCGGGGGACGCGACCTCCGGAGACAGGCGGTGCTTGAAGGACTCCTCCCAATCGCGGGCCGTGAGCGGCGAGCCGTCAGAGAACTTAGAGCCCTTGCGTATCTTGAACGTCCATGTGAGCCCGTCGTCGCTCACCTTGTACGACTCGGCGTATGCCAGCTCTGGCTTGCTGTCCTTGCCAATGCGAGCGAGGCCGTCGTAGAGGTTGTAGACGAGATAAGAGCCCTTGAGGTAGTTATTCATGATCGGCTCCAGCACGGGCGGAGCGTCCCCGTTCGCGTAGTTGATCACCTTCTGTGGCGCGTCGGCTGCAAATGCGGCCGGCGCCGCGAACAGCGCCAAGACAAGACAAGACAAGACAAGACAAGACCAAAAGCGTGGTAGTAAGTGTTTTTTGTTCATCGGTAATTTCCCCCTTAATAGTGAAATGGACTCGTGTGCCTTGCCTGGATCGCCGCACGGAAAAACACCACCACCTCCGTCACTTTTGTAAATTACGGTTAAGCGAGTCCTGGCAATCCTCACGGTAGTGCCGACATTTTAGCAAGCAGAGGGCATATGTCAACACGCCCCCGTGTTTTGGACACTGAATTAACAGTACGGGCTGATTTTCTGAATCAGACTGTAACTTTAATCTCGCAGACGAGCGGCTGGCGAGATGAAATTATTTAGGAAGGCTGGCTCATGGTCATAGGCTTAAAGGGTAGCGATATGAACCCTTGCGAGACACGCCTTCCGAAACAACGGCAAAACGTCGTATAGGTGCATTGCCCTGCGCTTCCTTAAATTCGCGCCGTTCTTTAACGCCATGACACGACGCCCCGCGAACGGCGGCCAGATTACCATATGGCGTTCGCGGGGCCGTCTGAAGGAGGCGGGTTATTTAGCCGCTACGTCCGCGTAGTGGAAATAAACGTGGCCGATGTTGCTCTTGACTATACCCATGACCTCCGGCTTTATTAGTATCGTGTCTATGCTGTGCCACAGCGGTATGACAGGCATGTCGTCGAGAATTGTCCTTTCAGCGTCTCTGAATACGGCCAGACGCTGCTCTTTTTCCAGTGTGTCGGCTGATTTCATGAGTCTTTCGAATTCCTTTGCGTTCGGCGTGTCGTACCAACGGATATCCTTATCAGGCCCCTGTCTGTACGCTTGCCACAAGAAGAGATTGGTCTTCGGGTCGTCATAGTCTCCGATCCACCCGTCGTACGCGATGTCCCAGTTATTTGCCCCTATGAGGTCATAATCGTAAGCGGCAGGCTCAAAGGAAGCTATCTCGCTCTGGATGCCGATTTGCTTGAACATTGACTGTAAAGCCTGGGCGCAATCCACGTCGGATTGGCTGTTCATCGTGATAATGCGAATCGGCTTGAGGCCCTTCCCTTCCGGATGGCCCGCTTCTTCCAGTAATTTCTTGGCCTTTTCGATGTCCGTCTCGATCAGCGGCCCAGCAACCTCTCGGAATTCTTTATTGCCCCAGTGGATACCGTAAGGCACGATCCCTTCGGCGGGAATATCCGACTTGCCCAGGATATTCTTTATAAGCACGCCACGGTCAATGGCTAAAGACATGGCTTTTCGGACTCGGGGATCTGGAACGTTGGCGGTGTGTACTGAAAAGTAGAATGTGCCTATGGTCGGGAAAGACTTCAACTCCTGCGTTCCAGCAAAAGATCTCAATGCCTCGGCATTCAGGGAATCGTCAATGTCAAGATCGCCCTTCTTGTAGGCTTCAAGAGCGACAGCGTCGTCGTCTATAAAGTTGTAGTTCACCTCGTCTATCTTCACGTTACTGGCGTCATAGTAGTAAGGGTTTTTTTCGAGGACAAAACCTACCTGCGGATCGAGTTTCTTGACCCTGAAAGCGCCGTTCCCGATATATGTCTCAGGTTTTTTAAACCATTCCTGGTTTTTCTTTATGAGATCCATCTTATATGGAATGTAATAACAGATGAGATCCATGAAGAATGGCGTAGGGTTCTCAAAAACGATCTGCAAAGTGGCGTCGTCGAGCGCTTTGATGCCTACGTCTTCAGCTTTGGCCTTCCCTTGGTTGTAGGCCTCAGCGTTTTTGACGTACAAGTAAAGGTTAATGCCCGGGGAGGCCACATCAGGGCTGAGACGGTACTTGAAGGATTCTTCCCAGTCTTTGGCGGTGAGTGGCGATCCGTCGGAAAACTTCGAGTCTTTACGAATTTTGAATGTGTATGTAACGCCGTCTTTGCCCACGTCATATGATTCCGCGTATGCCAGCTCCGCGATCCCGTTTTTGCCGATCCTGGCGAGGCCGCAGAAAATATTGTACATCAAATAAGATGTCTTCAGATACTGGTTCATAACAGGCTCCAGCACGGGCGGAGCGTTGCCGTTCGCGTAGTTGATCACTTTTTTGGGCGCGTCTGCGGAAAATGCGGCAGACGCCGCAGACAGTGCCAAGAGGATAAGCGCGGCAGCGAGCGTTTTTTTGTTCATCGTTAATTTTCCCCCTATTAGTGAAATGGACTCGTGTACCTTGCCCGGACTGCTGCGCAGAAAAAAATCCATCACCTCCGTCGTTTTTGTAAATTACGGTTAAGCGAGCCCTGGCAATTTTCACGGTAGTGCCGACATTTTAGCAAGCGAGGGGCGTATGTCAACATGCTCTGGTGTT
>JAISFV010000007.1 GCA_031263445.1 Synergistaceae bacterium
GGCTCACAGCGAAAGCTCTAGCGCGAGTTTGTGGTTCATCAGGGTGACCTCCGGTTTTTTCGAGGGGTGCAACGCGAGGATCACGCCGAAGTCGTCGTCGTTCCACACGTATGACACGCCGCCGTCCCTCTTGCTTTCGAGCGAGGGCTCGGCGTATTTTTTCATCGCGTGATCCCTGACCTCGTCGGATTTCACTGATCCCGCAAGCGACAGCCTCACCATCACGAGCTGGCTGCGCTGGAACGAGAATTTTATTTCGTCCACGGCGAAGCCTTCCCACGTCCTGCCGTCCCCGTGCATGACGTACTGCTCAGGGCCGCCCGACTCGCTCTCGCTGAACATTATGTAGCCCTCGAGCTTATCCGGCGGGTCTCCCCATTTGAGATCCGCGAACCCGTCCGGCCTGTCCGTGAGAGGCGGCAGCTTCAGGTCGATCTCTCCTGCGTAAAGCCCTCCGCACAGGGCCGTGGCCCAAAACGCAGCAGCGGCCAGAAAAATCACGGCCATTCGGTTCAGATTCCGACATTTCATAGTAAAATACCCCCGCAGCGGAGTTTTAAAACCTCCGCCGGCGATAATTGTAACACTAAAACAGATGCAGAGGGGGTTTGAGGGACATTCACGCCAGGACACAGCGACCTGTTCACACCGCCTCGCTATACAGCGGCAGAATTCACGCGGGGCGGCTTAGAGTTGCGTAATTGGTGTTGAGATTTAAAATTGATTATGTTAGCATTTGGCGATAAGATTTTGAAATGTATTATGTCAGCACTTCGAGAGGCTGCTTTATTGCCGAAACAGCACTGTCGAGTCGTCGCTCAATTCAGCCGGGCGGTTTTTAATCGGCGCTTACTTGAGTCGCCTGAGGAAGCGGCGAGTATTCAGCATTAAATATTTTAAGGAGGAATTCATGATGTCATGGCTCAGGAACAGATCGATCGGAGCGAAGCTGGCTATCCTTGCCGGAATACCGCTGGCGGTTCTCATTATTTTGACGGTCATTTCATATCGCGGCTCCGCAGCGACCAGCCAGAAATTTGTATCTGCATACGAAAATTTCACGAGACCGACCATAGATCTCACTATAATGAGAACCAACCTTCAGGCGTCGCAGAAGGACGTGCTCGAGATCATCATCAATACGGACGACAGGCGGTACACTGAAATTTACTCCGACCTGCAGAACAGAAGGGCAGAAAATGTAGAGATTCTAGACAGGGTAAGGAAAGTCTTGACCAGCGGCAAAGGGGCGGAATTGTTGAAACAGATCGAAATAGCCGCCTCCGAGATGCGCACAAAACAGGATGAATGCATCAAGCTAGGCGCCGAAAACAGGGATCAGGAGGCTATCGAAAATTTTTTCGACGAACTCGAACCCGATGCGGTCAAATATGTTAATTTTCTGCGGGAACTCTCGACTTATATGATAGAACAGACGGACATGACGCAGAAGTCGTCGGTGGAGACTTCTGAGCGCACTGCGGTCACGAGCGGCATCACTGCGCTGATAGCCGTGGTGATCACTGTCGCGATGAGTTTGCTGGTCGCCGGCTATATAACGAAACCCATCGGCACGATGAAAGAAAAAATCATTCAATTCGCCGCCGGAGATCTCACCATAGATTTCTCGGCCACGGGACGCGACGCGATCGCCCAGATGGGGCAGGAACTGGAGAAGATGGCTGTAACGCTGAATGGCGTCGTGAAATCGATACAAGGGGCCAGCAACCATATAACGGACGCCTCCCAGGATTTCTCATCCACGGCAGAGCAGACGAACGCCTCAGTCGAGGAGTTCCGGGCGAACGTCGACGAAATGGGTTCGAACCTGTCGGCACTCGCCGCGTCGAGCGAAGAGGTCAACGCCTCCGTGGAGGAGGTCTCCGCCGGCGCGCAGACCACGGCCGAAAAGGGGACAGACATCGCGCGTAAGGTCGACGATGCCATGAAGGCCGGAGACACGGGAATGAGCGCCGTACACAGCGTCGTGGACGGAATCGGCAGGGTTGCGCAGAGTTCGGCGGCTGCGACGTCCGCAGTGCTTGAGCTAGGCAACAGGGCGCGCCAGATACAGAGCTTCGTCTCGCAGATAGGGAGCATCGCGGATCAGACGAACTTGCTGGCCCTGAACGCCGCCATAGAGGCCGCGCGCGCCGGAGACGCAGGAAGAGGTTTTGCCGTAGTGGCCGAAGAGGTCCGCAAACTTGCCGAGGATAGCAACGTGGCGGCGAAAAATATCGCTGACCTGGCCTCGACGATAACGTCCGAACTCGACACGATCGTCGGCTACGCTCAAGAGAACGCGTCGGATTCGAACAGGGCGAAGGATCTCTCCTCCGAGACGGAAAACGCCATATCCAATATGATTTCCTATTTGCGCGACATAGCGGCCTCCACCCAGGATCTGGCTGCGATCGCGCAGGAGCAGGCCGCTTCGAGCGAAGAGATAGCTGAGGCTGTCCAGAGCATGTCTACGAAGATAAACGAAACGGCCGATGCTGGTGAAAATATCAGGACGAGCGTCACAGAAGTCGCGTCGGCATCTGAAAAAATCGCTGAGAGGGCGGAGAATTTGTCAAACCTCTCCGGCGAACTGAAGACCCAGTTAGGGTATTTCAAGGTGGACGACGAGGAGGGCGGAAGGCCCGGCCGAGACAAGATCATGCTCAAGGCGCTTCCTGCCGCGAGAGGCAGATGAGATACTCGGGGAGTCGCTGATTATGCTCATTTGAAAGAGGCCGTCATAGGCGCGCCGGCTCGTCATGGCCGGCGCGTCCTTGCAGCCTAAAGAGCGTTGATTTTATTCCACAGGCCGGCGTTTTTGATGCCGAGATTGTCAGGGCGGAATACTGGATTAAGCCCGTCTTTTCTCTGCTTCTCATAGTCTTTCAACAGTTTGAACACAAATCTGTGCGTGAGGATGAGGCCGATCAGGTTGGTCCATACCATCATGCCGACGCCCATGTCCTCGAGGCCCCATACTATGTCCGCTTCTTTCAGGCTGCCGAACAGGATCATCCCGACAGAGAGAATTTTCGCGGCAAGCTGGATTTTTTTGAGGTGTTTGTTCTCGCCGAAGAAAAATGAGACCGCGCTGTCCGTATAAAACCCGAAGGACAAAATAGTGGTGAAAGCGAAGAAAAAAATGGCGATCGCGACGAACGGGCCGCCGAAGCCAGGCACCAAAGAGTCGATCGCGGCTTGCGTATATCCCGCGCCTTCGCCGATGCCCGGCAAATTGTGGACAATCATCGTCTCCCCGTCCGCGCCTGTCACATTATACGCGCCGGTGGACAGTATCATCAGGGCTGTGCATGTGCAGACGACGAGCGTGTCGATATAAACTGAAAACGCCTGGGCCAGGCCCTGCTTTGCCGGATGCGACACCTCCGCTGCCGCTGCGGCGATTGCTCCGGTGCCCATCCCCGCTTCGCTGGAGTAAACCGCGCGCCTTACCCCCCACATGACCGTGCCGCCGAAGATCGCGCCGAAAGTGGCTTCCATGTTGAAGGCGGAGCGGAAAATCAGAGCGAACATCCCAGGTAATTCCGCGTAATTGCCGGCCAATACAATGACGGTGATTATCACGTAACCTATAGCCATAAACGGCACGACTACTTCCGCGAATTTCCCGATGCGCTTTACGCCTCCGAAAACAATTATGCAGAACAACGCCGCCACGGCGATACCGACGGCGATAGGCGGCACGCCGAAAGCTATTTTCATCGAGTCGGCGATGTTGAAGGTCTGTAGCGAGGGGCCTGTGATACAGCAGGCGATGAAGGAAGTGGCGGCAAAGAGGGCGCCGAGCCATTTATGGCCGCTGCCCAAGGCGATGGACTGCGCCGGCCCGCCGCGATATTCCCCGCCCACTTCCTCCTTGAACGCCTGTGACAGTATTGATTCCGCGAAAGCCGTGCCGGCCCCCACGAAGCCCATGACCCACATCCAGAACACCGCGCCGGGGCCTCCGAAATAAATCGCTGTGGCGACGCCGGCTATATTGCCGACTCCGACACGGCCGCCCAGCGCCATGGCGAAACTCTGAAAAGACGAGATGCCTCTGGCGGAGTCCCCGCCCTTGCGCAACTGATTGATCATAGACCCGAAGAGACGGACCTGTACGAAACCGGTGCCGACCGTAAACAGAAGCCCTATGCCAATGCTCATGAAAATCATCGCGTCTCCCCAGATCACTTCATTAAACCGATTCAGGACATCCAACATGATAATAGCCTCCAATATAGTCTTGAAATTTTGTACCCTAAAAACGCTTGAACCAGAATGACAGAGAGTTTCACCTCCTTATGGCGGGAGTTGGACGGACAATGTTTATGAACTTGGAAGCATATCGAGTTTATTTTACTGTTTTTTTATCATTGAAAATCATGCATATTACGTAATTCAGACTCCCAGATTTTTATGCGAACACAGGGCAAAAAAAGGCCTTAAACGGTTTGAGCCGTTCACGGCAGACCGTTCTCCGGGCAGACGCGTCAGGGCAAGTGCAATTGTGCTATAGGAACGAGTCGCGTGACGTTCATGCGTTTGCCATGAGACTATTTACGCCGAGGTTGACGGCTGGGTCTGTCCGCTATATAATTCTATGGTTTTTCTTTAGGTGTTCTTTATTCGCCGCTAACCCCCACGGCGGCGTTTTTAGAGGAGGAGGAAGTTTAATGATAGGGACTCGCACATATGTGGCCAAACGCGAGGAAGCAGAGCGCAAATGGTACGTGATCGACGCCGCCGACAAGCACCTTGGCCGCCTGGCCGTTCAGGTTGCCCGCATCCTTACGGGCAAACACAAGCCTTCTTATACGCCGCACGTCGATACGGGTGACTTCGTCGTCGTCGTCAACGCGGACAAGGTCGCCCTTACAGGCAAGAAGCTGAGCCAGTCGAAGATTTACAGATACAGCGGATATCCGGGCGGCCTCAAGTCCAGGACATACGCGGAGGTGCTGGACAAGCACCCTGGCAGGCTGATCGAGAGGGTCGTGTGGGGTATGATCCCCAAGACGAAGCTCGGCAGGTCGATGTACAGGAAGCTGAAGGTATACCCTGGCGCGGCGCATCCCCACAAAGCACAGCAGCCCGAGGCAGTGGACGCCTTTAAGTGGTAGGAGGAGGGAGAATGTTGGATTCCGTGGTGAATTATTGGGGGACAGGCCGCCGCAAGAACGCTGTGGCGCGTGTGCTCCTGCGGGTAGGCAGCGGTCGCGTGACCATAAACAACAGGGAAGTGGACGATTACCTGCCGCGTTACTTCTGGAAGACGCAGGCTATGGAACCGCTGAAAGTGGCCGGCGTGGAAGGCAGCGTCGATATTTTGGTGAATGCCCACGGCGGCGGCCTCACGGGCCAGTCGGGCGCGATCCGCATGGGGATCGCCCGCGCCATACTGAAGCTGAATCCGGACGCGCGCCCCGTCCTTAAGCGCGCCGGAATGCTCCGCCGCGACTCGCGCATGGTCGAGCGCAAGAAGTTCGGCCAAAAGGGCGCGCGCGGGAAGAGGCAGTTCTCGAAGCGTTAATTGCCTCGGGGGTGATGATACTCGCGTCCGCTTTGATCTTCCGCCGGTTCCTGCGCGGTAACGGAGAGTGGCCGTAGTGGGTATCGCCCTGCCTCCACAGCAGCCGATTGTATGACATATGAGATGACGGACTTGCCCTCATTGTTCTGAGGCAGGGTCCGTCATCTTAATTTTTTATGGGAGGAAATAACTATGACTGGGAAAAATTGGCACGCTGCGCCGGCCAGCGAGATCACAAAGGCGCTCGAGGTCGACGCGGCGGCAGGCTTGTCAGAAGCAGCGGCGGCGGAGAGGCTCGCGAAATACGGCCCCAACAAGCTCGACGAGAAACCGCCCAGGACGTTTTTGGAGCGCTTCGTCGGCCAGCTAAAGGACATGATGATCATCATACTGTTCATAGCGGCCGGCATCTCGCTCGCCCTGAGCCTGTACCACGCATCGAGGGGGCAGGAGGCCGAGTGGATAGAGCCTATAGTGATAGTGCTGATAATCCTCGTAAACGGCATCCTGGGCGTGATGCAGGAGAGCAAGGCCGAGGCCGCGCTCGAAGCGCTGAAGAAGATGTCCATGCCACAGGTCAGGGTTCGCCGTGACGGGACGCCCAGAGTGATACCGTCGGCGGGCGTCGTGCCTGGCGACGTGATCCTGGTCGAAGCCGGCGACGTGATACCGGCGGATTGCAGGCTGCTGGAATCCGCCTCCCTGAAGAGCAACGAATCTGCGCTGACCGGCGAGTCAATGCCCGTGGACAAGGATGCCCGCGATGAAGTGCCTGAACAGGCCCTCCTGGCGGAACGCACGAACATGCTCTACGCCGGGAACTCCGTCACCTACGGCAGGGGAGTGGCCGTGGCCGTCGCCACCGGGATGGGCACCGAGATGGGGAAGATAGCCTCGATGATCGCCTCCGCGAAGGACGGCGACACGCCCTTGCAGGAGAAGCTCGCCCAGCTCGGGAAGTACATAGGCATGTTGGCCCTCCTGATCTGCGCCGTCATATTTTTCGTAGGCATCATGAGCGGGCTCCACGCCGTCGAGATGTTCATGACCTCTGTATCCCTCGCCGTGGCCGCCATCCCGGAGGGGCTGCCGGCGATAGTCACCATCGTCCTCGCCATAGGCGTCCGCAGGATGGTCGTGAAAAACGCGATAATCAGGAGGCTGCCTGCGGTGGAGACCCTGGGCAGCACGACCGTCATCTGTTCGGACAAGACGGGTACGCTGACGCAGAACCGCATGACGCTGGTCAAGGCGTTCGCGGGGGGCGCGCTCAGATCCATAGATCCCGACAAACCCGACGCTGAGACTGCATGCCTACTCAAGCTCGGTACGCTGTGTACCGACGGGACGGTAGAAATCGCAGACGGCGCGGAAAAACACATCGGGGATCCAACCGAGACCTCCATAGTGGCGGCCGCCATGCGCGCGGGGATCACCAAGGACGTCCTGTCGTCCGAGTGCCCGAGGGCGGGGGAGATACCGTTCGACTCCGACAGGAAGCTGATGACGACCGTCAACGTGATAGACGGGAAGTATACGGTCATCGTCAAGGGCGCGCCAGACGTGCTCTACTCAAAGTGCGTTTCCGGCGATATAGCCGCTGCGTCCGCCGCAGGGGACGAAATGAGCTCGGACGCGCTCAGGGTGCTTGCCATCGGGCGCAAGGAAATCGGCGCGTTACCGGAGAAGTGCGAGCCGGACGACCTCGAGGCCGGGCTGGAGTTCGTCGGATTGGTCGGGATGATCGACCCGCCGCGCGTGGAGGTCAAGGGCTCGATAGAGGAGTGCGTCGGGGCGGGGATAAAGACCGTCATGATAACGGGGGATCACGTCGTGACGGCGTCCGCTATAGCGAGGCAGCTCGGTATCCTGGGCTCAGACAGCGAAGCGCTGACCGGGCGGCAGCTTGCCGCGATGACTGACGAGCAGCTCGACGAAAACGTGGAGCGTTACAGCGTGTACGCGAGGGTGTCGCCGTCCGACAAGATACGCATCGTGAATGCGTGGCAGAAGAAAGACCAGGTAGTCGCCATGACCGGGGACGGCGTGAACGACGCGCCTGCCCTCAAAGCCGCCGACATCGGCTGCGCGATGGGCATAACCGGCACAGACGTGGCAAAGGGTGCTTCCGACATGATCCTGACGGACGACAATTTCGCCACGATAGTTTCGGCGATAAGGGAAGGGCGGGGGATTTACGACAATATCCGCAAGGCCGTCCGCTTCCTGCTGTCATGCAACCTGGGCGAGATAATCACGGTCTTCGTCGCGATGCTCCTGTGGAGGGAGTCCCCGCTCCTCCCGATACAGATCCTCTGGATAAACCTCGTGACGGATAGCTTCCCTGCCCTGGCGCTCGGGATGGAGATGATCGAGCCGGGGATCATGGGCAGGCGTCCGCGCAAAAAAGAGGAGAGTCTTTTCTCGGGCGGGGTCGGGGCGCTGACGGTCATGGAGGGTGCCTTGATCGGCATCCTCACGCTCATCGCATATTACGTCGGCACGAGAAGCGCGTCGCTCTCGAACGCCGGGACCGCGCTGGGCGAGACGATGTGTTTTTCAGTGCTGGCCCTGTCGCAGCTCGTCCACGCGATGAACGTCAGGTCGAGCTATTCGCTGTTCAAAATAGGTTTCCTGAGCAATCCCTACATGGTCAAGGCGGCGGCCGTCTCCACGCTGCTCGTCCTGGCCGTGCTGCGCGTCCCGGCCCTGTCCCGCGCTTTCAAGCTGATCCCGATGGACGCGCGTGAGTGGGGCATAGTGATAGCGCTTTCACTGATGCCGCTCGTCGTCTGCGAGCTGAGGAAAATTGCCTTTCGTCCTAAAGAGCGCGGCATATGAACGGCCTCCTTGCCGCGCCCCGCGTACTCAAAGAACAGGCGGGAGGCTGCCGGCCAGTGGCCAATAGGGTAAAGATTTTAAACACTTGCGGCACCTGCATTCCCAAGCGGTAAGACGCCGCTAAGGGAGTGATCGGCTGGCCTGTGCGGAATTCAGTAAAACTTGATATTTCTTCATAAAGATGCTAATATGTACAAACATTCGATGCGCCTTATAGGAGTGATTCTTTTGGTGGATAGTTTGAGAGCGATCAGAGAGAAAGTCAGCCAGTACAGAGGTTCCCGCGTTTTTTACAAAGCGGCGAACGGGCGCAGGAAAGCGGAAGCTCGTCAGGGGATTATTCTTGAAGCCTATCCAAGCCTATTTACCCTTTTCGTAGAATCACAGAACAGCACTGTTTCGTTCAGCTACGCGGATATACTGACCCGCGAGGTTGAGCTGAAGATTTTGCCCGTTGAAGACGGAAAGCCGTAGATACCTGCGGGCGAATTACAAAGTGCCGATAGATTTATATATTCAAACATTCCAGGTTTATGGTATTTAAAGAAAAATGTTCGATAAAAATCAACCTCACGCTGCGTGTGCTGCGCAAACGTGAGGACGGCTACCATGACATTCATTCGCTGTTCTGGAGGAGGCGCTCCCCGGAGACCCTGGAGATAAGGGGCGCGCCGTGCCATGACCGGCTCACGGTCGAAGGCGTGGATATCTCAGGCGAGAACTTGGTCACGCGGGCCTGCGGTTTTCTGCGCGAGAGATACAGTGGCAAACCGATGCCGCCGCTTGACATGAGGCTTGTTAAGCGCGTCCCTGTGGGGAGCGGCATAGGGGCAGGCAGCGGCAACGCCGCCGCGCTTGTCAGGTGGTTTTTCAGGGAGATCGCCCCAGGCGAGGCGGCCGGCGCGCATGGCATCGCGTTGATCGGAGCCGACGTGGCTTTCTTGGCGAGCGGTTATGACTTGGCGCTCGCGGAGGGGGTAGGCGAGAGGCTTGAGGGGCTGGGCGAGCCATGCGGGCTTGACCTGCCGGGAATTGTCATGTTCCCTAAGTGGCGCAGCGACACAGCCGATGCCTACGCCGCCATTGACAGAGGCAGGACGCGTTCTGAAATCCCGCCGCCGCTTACCCGCGAGGACGCGAGGGAGGAATCCTTTGCCGTGCTGCGCGGGCTTATGTCGCGCAAGACGCTGGGCCGGCTGCCGAACGATTTCGTCGGTTGCTGCGAGCGGCACGAAGCTGATTACCGCTCGTTGTACGCTGTCGCGGAGAGGGCTGGCGCTCTTGCCTGGGGCTTGTGCGGCAGCGGGTCGGCTTGTTTTGCCCTGTTTGACGAGAAGGGCGGCAGGGACGTGGCAGCACGTTTACAGGGCTTTATCGGGCCCGAGGGGTCACCGCCTTTTCCGTGGCTTCACAAGACACTGGTTTTGGAGTGATAATGGATGAGAGGAAAAAGAACCGAACGCCTCATACGCATTGTGTCCAGAATGCTGCTCAGCCCGTCGCGGCCACTCTCGCTCACTGAGACGGCATCTGGTTTCGGCGTCTCGAAAACGCTCATAAGCGATGACATAGAGATAATATCCGAAGCCCTCAGGAGCGAGGGGGTCGGGAGCGTCATGACCGACAGAGGGAGGAGCGGGGGGGCTTATTTCCTCGCGTCCCCGTCCGCCGCTTACCGCCTGGAGCGCCTGGAGCGGCTGGCCGAGACGCTCTCCGTGCCTGAGCGCCTCCTGCCCGGTGACCTGGTCTATTACACTGACGTGCTGTTCGATCCGGAAATAGCGTCCTTTTTGGGCTTCACGATCGCGTCGATGTTCGACGCGCAGAAGCCGAACGTCGTCTTGACGACCGAGGTCAAAGGCATCCCGTTCGCCTTCTTCACTGCTTATGCATTGGGCGTCCCGCTGGCGGTATGCCGTTTCCGCAACAGGCCAAGCGATGGCCCCGCTGTCGGCGTGCATTTCCCCATGAGCAACGGGGAAGTAAGGACTATGTATCTGGGCACCCGGCTCCTCGGGCCGTCGAGCAAAGTCCTCGTGATCGACGACTTCATGCGCGGCGGCAGCACGGCCGCCGGGATGCTGCACATCGCCCGCGAATTCGGCGCTTCCGTCGTCGGGGTAGGCATATTCATCAGCGCGCCTGAGCCGAAGAAAAAGGCCGTCGCGGATTATCGCGCCCTCTTGACGCTCAGCGTGAAGAACGGCGTCCCAAGGCTCTCCGTCTCCGAATCGGTCGCCGGCTAGCCCTATATGCCCATGCCGCTGAAAGGTACCGGTTTTTTTGTCCTGCTGGCCGCATTCGTCGTCATGCTGGCGATGAACGTCTACATGGCGGCGAAGGTAGAGAGGCTGGCGCTGGACGTCGAGCGGCTGGACCGCGCCTACGGCGAGGCGATAGAGAGCCTTCGCGGGGTGAGTGAGCTGGCTGACGCCCTCCCGGACGTGAGGGCAGTTCGCGGGCTTCCTGAGTAGCCTTACTCTAAGGGGCGTTCGAACGGCGGCGCGTCAGGGCTTTGCCCCGATCATCGTACTGGCTCTATCTCCATTGCCTTCAGCAGCTTCGTGAAGATCTCAGAGTTCTCGTACTCCCCGGCGAAAGCCTCGGCGCCAGCTCCGGCGGCTGAGACGGCTACGTGCTTGCCGGTGTGGTAAAACGTGCTCCACGTGACACCGGCGCGCGCGTTCATCTCCCTCATGCAGGCCATCGTGAACGGGTCGTAGGGGCCGTACAGCTTCTTGTACTCGGCGCTTTTCACGGGCCTTTCCTTTTGGGGTATTGCCGTCATAGCGAAGGCTTTGGCCACGCCGTCCGTCCGCGCCGCTCCGTCGCCGAAGAACTCCCTCGCTTTGGCCAGGTACTTTTCGAAGCCCTCTGCGGCCGGTTTTGAGATAGAGCCCTCGAAGCGCGAGTAGGAGCCGCGCTGGCGCGACATAGCGCCGTAAAACGCGTCCTTGACGTCCGACGTCGCGGAGAGTGCCATGCCGCCCGTCTCGTGGTCGCTCGTCACGACTATGAGCGTGTCGTCCGGGTGTTCCGCCAGGAAGGCCAACGCAGTATCTACGGCCTCATCGAAGGCGATCACCTCACGTATCGCAGTGGCGGCGTCGTTGGCGTGGCACGCGAGGTCGATCTTGCCGCCTTCGGCCATCATGAAGAAGCTGCCGCCGCCAAGCAGGTCTATCCCTTTTTTTACAAACTCGGCGAGCGATATGTCGTTTTCGGCGGAGTCTATGGCCCACGGCATGTAGCCTGCCCTGGCCCCCGGGCTAGTCGATATGGCGCGCCCGCCTGGGGAGAGGGACTCGAAGCCGGCCCGCGTAGAGGCAACCCTGTAGCCGTTCGACGCGGCGATGTCTACGATGCTTTGCATCTTTTTGTCCTTGCCCTTCGGGTTGGAAAACCCGCCCCCCGCAAAGTACTCAAAGCCGCTCTCCGGGAGCTGGCGACCGATCTCGTAGCGCCTGGCCCTGGAGTCAGAGTGCGCGTAGAAGGCGGCCGGGGTGGCGTCCTCAAAAAACGAGGACGTGACTATCCCTACTTTATAGCCGTTCTCGTGGGCGATGGACGCTATGGATCTGAATTTTGCGCCGTTTCCGTCCGTGGCGACTGCGCCGTTTTTCGTCTTCATGCCCGTGGCCAGGGCGGTTCCGGCCGCAGCCGAGTCCGTCACGCCTGAGAGCGAGCCGGTGCCTATCTCGCCCGTCACGGGGAGGGAGTTCATGGTGAGCTGGCTCTGCCTCGGCTGGAAGTCGCCGTCCGCCGCCCTCTTGCCTGCGAGGAATATCTCCGCCGCGTTCCTCTGAGCAGTCCCCATGCCGTCCCCGATGAACAAAAACACGTGCTTCGCCCCTGCCTGCGCCTGTCCCGCGCAGACAATCGCGATCAGCAGTGCCGCAAAAATTTTAAGCGTATGTCTGACTCTCATCGCAAAAATCCTCCTTTTTCCTTTGCCGCTAGCGCATCGGCAGGGCGTAATGCTAACTTGATACGGGCGGAGCCGAAACAGTCGCTATGGCGTCGCGGGTCGCTATGTATCCTGATGACGGCAACGCTGAGTCCGGGCTTTTACAATTATCGGTCAATCAATAGATGTTCCTATTGCCTGGCAGAGCTGCTATTTTACATCCCCGATAGCTATTTTATTCCAAGTATCCTTATGCTCGAAAGCTATTGCCGTATCCGCTGACAGAAGGCTTGTGTAGAAAGGAAAAACAAGGCTGGGATTGCTCAACAGGCGAAGATAATATCTAATACTTGGAATAACGCCATTTACAATCAGTTGGCAACCAAGTGATTTTTTGATGTTCTCAATTTCTTCTAATACGTCTTCATTCGGCTCGTGTCGGTTATGCGTCGTAAGGACATAGTAGCGGCTGGCGTTGTTGCAGCGGATTTTTCGTTTTACTGATTCGACAATATCTTTAGAAATTGCAATGCCATGCTTAATTTCCAGCACTTCAAATATCGTGCCGTCGGAGTTAACTACCTCAATATCGCCTAGCGCTCCTGTGCGAGAGTCGGCAGCAGAATGAGCTTCAAGGGGTTTTAGGGTTTTGCTGTCGTACCTGTTCAGTTCTTTTACTAAGACTTCGTATAGTGAGTATAGTGCAAGCACAGGTAATCTTGACGCCCCTCGCGTATCCTTGTACCGATAATCAAAGTGCAGTTGGAAGTACCTCGTTATTTGCAGGACATCGGAAATAGCTGGTATTGCTAAAGGGATTCTTACCGCATCCCTTAGCTGGAGTTGCCTCCATAAGAGGAACACCAATGCCGCAAGAGCATCTTGACGATGTTCTTCGATTTGGTCATAGCATGTTAAAAACGCACCTTTTATATCGCCGATGTTTTCGTCATAGTCAAGCATATATGGCTTTGGTCTTTCAAAGGTTCGAGTTTGCCACCCAGACTTTGCGCACACAAATTCATGTGTCGAAAGCCAGAAATAAATGACTTTCTCCGATACTCCACGAAAATTGAAGCCCGCTGGCCTATCTGTCTGGCTCTGAATCTGAGTTTGGTGGTAACGGATGTCTACAGAATCACCAAGCGCAGCCTTTATTGCAAGGCTTGTAACGAGATTCGTGAAACCAGTCGTTGCCTTTGAGCATTTGGCGCTCATTTCATCTAGGGCAGCAATAAAATTATTATCCAGCCCCGAAGCTGAATAAGGTATCGTATCCGTTTGCATTGTCGCAAAATAAGTTTCAGCAATATCAAGCGCCTTGTCAAGTTCGGTAACGACCAATCCCTCGATATCTTTTGCCACGCTAATTCTCCTTTACGGAAAAATTCATTTGTTTGTTATAAGGGAGCGTAAACGGGTACGCTACCATGTAAACACCCTCTGGAATAGCCACGTTAGTTTCATGGCAGCGAATATCATATCGAAATCTTCGAAGTTCTTTTGCGAGATTTCCGAATTCGTTTATTCCGAAAGTATCCTGCCACATGGACAGCAGGTGCTCTTTTTTGTAATAAACTGAGCAATGCTCAAAATCCATATAGTGAGCGGCAAATTGGCAAATTGGCATATTGCTGTGCATAGTTGCGCTTGCTATTTCGAAAATAGGATGCGGCTCAGTGAAATGCCCATATAACTCGATGATGGAGTGAAAACTGCTTGTCCGCTTAACCCAGTCATCGATCGCATTCCACATTGTTTGGATACAAAATGGCTGGCTCCCATAGAGAGAGACATAAAGATTCACTTGTGAGCTATTGCGAAAGCCGCTGTTTACGACCATATGGATTTGAGCTGCGAGTTCGGATTCAGCATCAGAATAAACCGATAGGCTCATGCTTGTGTCGTCCACTACCCTTGCAATGACATTTTCTGGCTGAAAGCACGCAGAAGGATCGACAAGCGACGTATAATCGAACAGCCGAAATACGTTTGATATGTCATTGGCGCGGCAGTTTTCAACTTCATCATGCTTCATCCTCGTTTTTTGCGCTTTTTCTCCCTTTCGCCTGTCAAACGATAATTTGAAAGTTGAATTCATCAGTTCCAGCCCACAATCAATCCCAAAAACCTGTTGTTTTATCGACAATGCGAGCGCGAACGCAATTTTGGGACAGACCGAATTCCCTATTTGGCGTAATTGGTCGGCCCTGTTCCCGGCAAAAATATGGCCGTCTGGGAATCCCTGTATTCTCATATGTTCGCTTACTGTCAGATATCTATTCTCCCAATGCAACGGGCCTGTATACTTGCCAGGTGAAGCGATTAGTGTTTTGACTGGCGTGTCGGGGTTTGCTTTGTATAGGAAATCGGAAAAGCGAGAACGGTATGCGAATATTGGCGTCGGATAACCCCTCTTTGCCGTAAAATGTAAATAGTTGCTGCCAGGAGGAACCAATGGCAACAAGTCTGTATATTTTCCGTTGCCGAAAAAAGTCTCTCGCTTGTCGTCTTCCGTAAAAGGCAAATCTTCAATCGCTTTTTTCACAGAAATATGCGGATTTTTGCTTCGTGAGTCAGGGCCGAACAGCGGCCTCGGAAAAAGAAACTCCCTCCCCAGTTTATGTCCGACCACAAACATTCGTTCGCGCTGCTGTGGCACGCCATAGTCTTCCGCATCCAGTATACGATAGTCGATTTGGTACCCTAGGTCAGAGAAAGCCTTGATGATGTCTTTGAAATCATTCCCATGGTTTGTGCCGAGTATTCCGCGAACGTTCTCAAATAGAAAGACCCTGGGGTTCGTTTTTTCGATAACCCTGCAGTATCCCTCAAATAGCGAACCTCTGTCATCGAGACGGCCAGGTGCCCCCCCGGCGCGACGTCCTGACGCAGAAAAAGTTTGGCAAGGGGGGCCACCGATAACGAAGTCAGCGCTCTTCGGAAGTTGCTCCAAATCTAAATCCCATATGTCCGCTTGAACAACATCCATTTTATCGGACAGGGTGCGGCCTTTGTTAATACTGAGGGTCTGGCAGCAAGTGGCATCGATATCTGTCGCAAAAAGAATCTTAAAGCCGGCTTGTTCAAATCCGATGTCCATGCCGCCCCCCCCGGAAAAAAGGCTTATGCCGAAAATGCTCTGAGTATCCATTATGTCACCACCATGATCAAGTCAAATCAAAACGCATAATCCAAGGTTGTTGCTGAAACTAATCTGATTTAAATCGTGCGTTAATTGTACGTCTCGTGACGCATAAACATTACCATTAAAATCTTTTAGCATTAGACCCCGATTGTAAATCGGTATGAAACCCAACACGCTCAGATCCCTAGTTATTATATTGTACCAATACGAAATTTGTAAGCGCTATTTTCGATTCGGCCAGAACCATTTATACCCTTGACAGCTTGTGTCATGGTTTACTAGCGTTGGGAGCGGCGGCGAACTTTGAAGTTCTATTGAGCTGGAAAAAACAATAATACATGGGGCAGGTTCCGGCGAGCCTGCCCCATTGCTGGCAAAGGTTATTTTGTCAGCGGTTTCTCCCCTAAACCCTTACCACCAGGTCGCTGCCCTGGTTTTCGACGAAGACCGTGCCGTCGTCCCCGACTTCGCCGCCGATGAGCTCCCTCGCTATCGCGGTCTCGATGTTTTTCTGTATGTACCGCTTTATCGGGCGCGCGCCGTACACGGGGTCGAAGGCGTTTTTCGCTATGAGCGACAGCGCGCCGGGCGTCACTTCGAGAGCGATGTTCCGGTCGGCGAGGCGTTTCGCTACCGACTCCGCCATGAGCCTGACGATGAGCTCTATCTCGTCGAGCCGCAGGGGCTTGAAGAGGATTACGTCGTCCACGCGGTTGAGGAACTCCGGCCTGAAGTGCGAGCGCATCTCTCCCATGACGGAATCCCTGGCTTCCTCCGTGATCGAGCCGGACGACGATATCCCGTTCGCTATCAGGTGCGCGCCGATGTTGCTGGTCATTATTATCACAGTGTTCTTGAAGCTCACGGTGAGGCCGTGGCTGTCTGTCACCCGTCCGTCGTCCAGTATCTGGAGCAGGATGTTGAACACGTCCGGGTGCGCCTTCTCGATCTCGTCGAAGAGGACAACGGAGTACGGCCTCCGACGGACGGCCTCTGTGAGCTGTCCGCCCTCGTCGTAGCCTACGTATCCCGGGGGCGCGCCGATCAGGCGCGACGTGGCGTGGCGCTCCATGTACTCGGACATGTCAATGCGGATCATGTTTTCTTCGGAGTCGAAGAGGGTTTCCGCTAGAGTGCGGGCCAGCTCCGTCTTCCCGACGCCGGTCGGCCCGAGGAATATGAACGAGCCTATCGGGCGCTTCGGGTCGTTTATGCCTGACCTCGCCCGGAGCACGGCGTCCGCCACCAGATCCACGGCCTCGTTCTGCCCTATCACGCGCTTGTGCAGTATCTCAGGCAGACGGAGCAGCTTGTCCTTCTCACCCTCCACCAGCTTCGTCACCGGGATCCCCGTCCACTTGGAGACGATGGAGGCTATCTCATCCTCCGTCACCTCCTCGCGGAGGAGCCTGTGGCCGTTTTTGCCCTCCAGACTGGATTCCTCGTCATTGAGCTTCTTCATGAGGTCTGGCAGCACCCCGTGGCGGAGTTCCGCCGCCCTGTTGAGGTCGTACTCGCGCTCGGCCCGTTCGGCCTCTCCCTTTGTGGATTCGATCTGCTCGCGGAGCGCCCGCACGCCGGCGATGCCTGCCTTCTCGGACTCATAGCGCGCCTTGAGGGCGCTCATCTCCTCCCGGAGGTCGGACAGCTCCTTCGAGAGCGTCCCCAGCCGCTCCGCGCTCGCCCTGTCGCTCTCCTTCTTTAGGGCCGCTTCCTCTATCTCCAGTTGCATCACCCTGCGGGAGACGGTGTCCAGCTCAGCCGGCATGGAGTCGATGTCCGTGCGGATCATGGCGCAGGCCTCGTCTACCAGGTCTATCGCCTTGTCAGGCAGGAATCTGTCCGGTATGTACCTGTTAGACAGGACGGCTGCGGACACGAGCGCATTGTCCTGTATCCTGACGCCGTGGTGAACCTGAAAGCGCTCCTTCAGCCCGCGCAGTATAGAGATGGCGTCATGCACGTCCGGCTGTTCGATCAGAACGGGCTGGAAGCGCCTTTCTAGCGCGGCGTCCTTCTCGATATGCAGACGGTATTCTTCGATAGTGGTGGCGCCGATGCAGTGCAGCTCGCCGCGCGCGAGCATCGGTTTCAGCATGTTGCCTGCGTCCAGCGCGCCGTCGGCCTTGCCGGCGCCCACGATCGTGTGCAGCTCGTCGATGAAGAGGATGACCTTGCCGCAGCTCTTCTGCACTTCCGTCAGGACGGCTTTGAGCCTCTCCTCGAACTCCCCTCGGTACTTCGCGCCCGCCACCAGCGAACCCATGTCGAGCGCGAAGATTGAGCGGTCCTTCAAACCCTCCGGCACGTCGCCGCGCACGATCCTCATCGCCAGGCCTTCGACGACCGCTGTCTTGCCGACTCCTGGCTCGCCTATCAAAACGGGGTTGTTCTTCGTCTTACGGCTCAGGATACGGATTACCCGCCGTATCTCCTCATCGCGCCCGATTACAGGATCCAGCTTGTTTTCGCCCGCTTCCTTCACAAGGTCGCGGCCGTATTTGCCTAGCACCTCGTATGTTTCCTCCGGGTTTGCGCTCGTGACGCGCTGATTCCCGCGCACCTGGGTCAGCACTGAGAGGAAGCGCTCCTCGGTGACGCCGAACGTCTTGAAGAGCCTCCCTATGGGGGCCGAGGCGGGCGACCCGATGAGCTGCAGGAATATATGCTCGACCGAGACGTACTCGTCCTTCATGCGTTTCGCGGCATTCTCTGCCTCCACGAGCTTCGACGCGAGGGACTGTGATATAAATATCTTATTCGGCTGGTAGCCGCCGGAGATTCTAGGTTTCGCCGCTAGCTCGTTTTCCGCCCCCTTGGCCAGAGAATCGGGGGAAACGCCCATGCACTCGACGACCCTGGGTATGAGCCCGTCCTCCTGCCGCAGGAGGGCCAAAAGCAAGTGGAGTTCGTCAACTTCCTGGTGTCCCATGCTCACGGCGATGTTTTGCGCCTCGAATACTGCGGACTGTGACTTCTCGGTCATCTTATTTAAATTCATTGCCTCATCTCCCAACAAATATATATTGATCAATTTTGCTTATTATCGTTGATTCTTATTAATCAAGCAATGTCAAAAAGTGATCTGGGCCATTGGTGCGCTAATGATTATAATGAAATATGCTCTATTTTTTGGAGATATCTTGGAATATTATTATTTTTTAGCTTTTTATCGCGTTTTAGGCGCATAACTATTTCGCCATGAGAAAATTTATTGAGTTTGCGCGGGCAAAGGAAAGGTTGATTTATTAGGACGCACCCGAAGGGTGAGGGTTTGAACCCTTGCTGTGTCTGTGTTTACAAAGGGAGAAATATCGCTTTGGCGAACCAGTTCACGTTTTGTTATTTTATAAACGATGCTTGACAGATGCGGAAAATTCTACTATTGTGCGGGTGTTGGCAGGCGCCGCTAACGATAATATCTTGTTGGGAGGCAACACGATTTGAAAAGCAATGGCACGGTAAAATGGTTTAATGCAACCAAGGGTTATGGTTTCATCACGACCGACGAAGGAAGCGACGTTTTTGTCCACTTCAGCGCGATCCAGGGCGAGGGCTTCAAGACTCTGGACGAAGGACAGAAGGTTTCTTTCGAAATTACGCAGGGTACAAAGGGACCGCAGGCTTCAGACGTAGTCAAAATCTAATTTGGGCAATTGCGAGGAATTCTTCTTTTAATTCTCGAACGTGAATTGATCTGTATGACCTGCTAGGCGCTAATAAGCGACATACGGCCAGGTGACTGTTTTAGGAGGCGATTACTGTCGTCTCCTTTTTCATATGGGCGAATCTGCTTCATTTGTACGGGGGAATATGTATGAAGTCTGATTTATTCTCAGATGCCTAAACGGTGAAGATTTAAATCCGCCCGGCGTCTGACGCCTTAAACTGCAAAATATCGTTCAGGCTTGATTAATCAGCGCTTCCTTTATCGGCGATTCCCTGACATAATAAATTAAATGAACCTGGCGGGAGAGGATAGTCATGTCCGTTATAGAATCGAACAAATTGCCTGTCGAACAGTTGAGGAGACGAACTGGCGCAAACTCTCTCGGCTTCGAAACCACGGACGAGCTGAAATGCCTTAAACAGCTCATCGGCCAGGCTAAGGCCGTAAGCGCCGTGTCGTTTGCGCTGGAGCTGGACAGGAAGGGCTACAACCTGTTCGTCGTGGGCAACCCCGGCAGCGGACGGACGACCTTCACGATGGAGGCCGTGAAGGAAAAAGCGCTGGGCATGGCACGGCCTGACGACTGGGTGTACGTTTACAACTTCGACGAGCCTGGCGAGCCTCTTGCCATAAGCCTCCCTGCCGGGTGCGGAAAAACCCTCGCGTCGGCGATGGGCGACCTCGTGGAGGACCTCAAGGTGAACCTCGGCAAAGCGTTCGACAACAGCGAATACGAGGACAACAAGGCCACGCTGGTGAAGAATTTCCAGGAGAGCGTCGGCGAGCTGATGGAGTCCCTGCGGACTTACGCGGCTGACCAGAGCTTCTCAATAAAGAGGACTCCGCAGGGTTTCGTGAACCTCCCACTGGTCAAGGAGGAACAGGAAGAAGCGCCGGAGGAAGGCACCGCAGACGGGGAATCTGAGCGGGCCAGCGCGGGCGACGCGGATCAGGGAGGCGGGGCGGACAGTCCTGAAAAAGCGGACAAAGCCGACAAAGAGCCGAAGACCGTCACGAGGGAGATGCAGCCGGACGAATTTGAAAAGCTCTCCGAGGAGGAGCAGAACGCTATACAGAAGAAATCCGAGGAGATAGCGCAAAAGACGCTAGAAACCCTGCGGATCATGCGCGACAGGGAGAAGGAGCTCAAAGGGGAGATCAAGAAACTGGAGGCCGAAATATGCAGGAATGCCACCCAGCCCATCCTCTCCGAGCTCCGGGACAAATTCCGGGACAGCGAAAAGCTCACAGGCTGGATCGACAAGCTGGAAGAGGACATAGTGCAGAACTTCGGCATGTTCGTCGCTGCTACGCGGGACGAGAACGCAGAGGCGGATTTCAGCCGCTTCAGCGTGAACGTGTTCGTGTCGAACGACAGCGAGAGCGGCGCGCCGGTCATCCACGAGACGAACCCTACGTATTACAACCTGATGGGCAAGGTCGAGTACGAGAGCAGGCAGGGCTATCTGTACACCGACTTCCGCAAGATAAAATCCGGCGCGCTGCACAGGGCGAACGGCGGCTTCCTCATGCTGGAGGCAGAGAACGTGCTGAGGCAGTTCATGTCCTGGGACGCGTTGAAGCGCGTCCTCTCGTCGGGCGAGCTCACTATAGAGAACCTGGGCGAGCACCTCGGGTATATCCCGGTGGCGTCGCTCAGGCCGGAGGCGGTACCGATAAAGGTTAAGGTCGTGATCGTGGGGACGTACTACCTTTACTACCTGCTCAACGTCTACGACCCGGAGTTCCAGAAGATTTTCAAGATCAAGGCCGACTTCGAGTCCGACATGCCGCGCAGCGATGAGATGGAATACCGCCTCGCCTGCGTAATCGCGCAGTTCGTGAGCAACGACGGGAAAATACCCTTTACTGCGGCAGCCGTGGCAGAGGTTATCGAAAACGCCTCGCGCCTCGTGGACGACCAGGACCGCATGTCAACGCAGTTCAACAAGATTTCGGAGCTTTTGACGGAGGCCACGGCGTGGGCCAAGATGGAAAAGGCGGACAGGGTGGATTTCTGCCACGTCATCAAGGCCGTCAAGGAGAAGATCAACCGGTGCAACCTGGTCGAGGAGAGGTATCTCCGCGCATTCGAGACCGGGGTCATAAGGATCGACACGGAGGGCACGGCAGTGGGGCAGATAAACGGGCTGACCGTGATATCAATGGTTGACCACACGTTCGGCCACCCTGTCCGCATCAGCGCGAACGTCTTCATGGGGCAGGAGGGCATAGTCAACATCGAGCGCGAGGTCAAGCTGACCGGCCCCATCCACAACAAGGGCCTCATGACGCTGTCGAGCTACCTGGGCAGGATGTACGCGCAGGACATGCCGATATCCGTCTCGGCCAGGATCGCATTCGAGCAGACGTACGGCGGCATAGAGGGAGACAGCGCGTCGTCTACGGAGCTTTACTGCCTCCTGTCGGCGCTTGCCGGCGTCCCCCTGCGGCAGGACATCGCCGTGACAGGCTCCGTCGATCAGTTTGGCTCTATCCAGCCGATCGGCGGCGTGAACGAGAAGATAGAGGGTTTTTTCAGCTATTGCAGGTCAAGGGGGCTTACAGGCACCCAGGGCGTGATGATACCGCGTGCGAACGTCCGTCACCTCATGCTCCACTACGACGTACTGGACGCCGTCCGCGAGGGGCTGTTCAGCGTCTGGGCGGTTTCCTTGATCGACGAAGGCATAGAGATCCTGACGGGGCTGCCTGCGGGCGTGCCATCCGAGGATGGCGCCTACCCTGCGGACAGCGTCCACGGGAGGACGAAGGCGTGCCTCCGGAGCTGGCTGGAGCGCTCTGCGAAGCTCAAACGCGAGCTTTCAAAGGGAGAAGACGACGATATGTCCGGCGACGAGAACGGGGTTTCCAAAAAAGGTAAAAATGAGCAGGACGACGACTGAAATCACCGTATCGGCAAAAAAACAGGCCAAAAGCGGGGGAAACGAAAAAACTGCGGCACGGGCCGCAGAGTGTGCCTTTGCCCCTGGAAGCCTCGACCATATACTGTTTGTCCTGGCGGAGCTGGACGCGGCCTACGGCTTCGGGAAGCTGCCGCCGGACGGGTTCGCCACAGGGGAGCCTCTGGACGGCCTGATGCTGACGCTCCTTTCGCAGAACACGAACGACAAGAACAGGGACATGGCGTACAAGGCGCTCAGGGCGGAGTATCCGTCATGGGCTGATGTCGCCGCTCTGGCGGCGCCCCGCGTCGCGGAGCTGATAAGGCCTGCCGGGCTTGGTGACACGAAATCGGCCAGGATGGTAGAGATACTGGACAAGATTCGCGGCGATTTCGGGGATTTCAGCCTCAGGGCGATGCTCGGATGGACGCCAGCACAGGCGAGGGAGTACCTGTCAGGCTTGCCAGGCATCGGGCCAAAGACCGTCGCCTGCGTCATGGCCTTTGACCTCGGTATGCCCGCGTTCCCAGTTGACACCCACGTGGCCAGGATCTCACGCA
>JAISFV010000059.1 GCA_031263445.1 Synergistaceae bacterium
CGGGTAGATGACCGCCAGATGCCAGCTCACCTCAGGGACAGCGCTCACCAGGTACATATGGCCGCCCGAGATGAACGTCCGGCTGTCCGAATCGCGGAGCTCTCCAGCGATCCTGGTTATTTCGGCCCCCGCGCTCCCCAGGTGATCGGAGAGGAGGACTTTGTTAAAGACCAGACCGTAATCCATCGCCGAGGTGATTTCATTGGAAGAGTTGAACAGATACGGCGTGATGTTCGCGTCGAATTCCTGGTAAGCTGAGACGACAAAATCCGAAAAAGCGGTGAGGTCGATGGCAGTGCCTAACATGCCGATGGGCTTGCCCCGGCTGTTTCCCGAGCTGCCGAACACGGGAATGTTGACCCAGAGGTGGATCTGCCCCAGGTCGGGGTTGTAGTTGATGTTGAAATTATATTTTTCGGTCTTATAGAGCGTCATGTCGTACCAGTACGATTCCGGATCGGCGGGATTCACGACATACGGGTCGTTACCGGTGGAATAAAATATCTTGTCGATGTCGTTGACCCAGAATACGATCCCGCTTTTGAAGTAGCGCCGGTAGCTGTCGAACTCGCCCCAGGCCTTGGCTTCAAGCCCCTTGTCGGCGGGATTCAGGAAATACTGACGGATGACGGGCGTGTCCGCCAGCTTCAGCGCGAGGTTGAGCTCGCTGCCGACCGTCGTCGCAAGGCGCAATTTTAAGGTCTCGGACGCCGTGGCGAGCTGCTGCCGGATGAACGAGCGGTTGGCCTGGCGCGCTGATATGGCGTATGTCGTCACCGAGACGGCCAGGATGACCAGAAACAGGACGCATGAGAAAAGTACGAACTTCGAAGGCCGAACCGCCGCCCGGAAAGTTTTTTCCTCCGTATTCATCGCCCGGGCCTCTCCAAAAATCTGCCTATCATGTCCGCCGAGGCTTTGAAATCGGACAAGAGCAGTAAGTCCGAGATGCCTGACAGCAGGCCGGCGGATTCCTGGCCAATGGGCTTGCTTTTCAATTCGTCCAATATGCCGTCCGCCGTGCGGATGTCCTCGGCCTCCAGCGCATCTTTCAAGCGCAGAAGCGCCGTTTTGTCCAAGGCCGCCTTCCCGTCGGGCGGGCTTTCTTTTTTCGAAGGCAGGGCGTCAAGGGCGCCGAGAATTTGCCCGACGAGACGGGACAGATCTTCCCTGAATCCGTCCAGCCCTCGGGCGACCGCCGCTATGTCGCCGCGTCTTCCGGCGTCCTCCAGTATCGCGGCTTTTTCCGACAGAGCGGCCGCTCCGATGCTCGCCGACGCGCTTTTGAGAGCATGAACCTGAGTCGTGAAGGACGGGAGGCCCATGCCGTCCGGCGCTCTCGAAAGGGTTTCAAGCCGTTTCGAGACGTCCCGGCAGTAGTTTTCGAGCACCTTCACATAACCTTCGGCGGTTCCTCCTGTCATAGCGATCCCTCCGGACACGTCGAGGCCGTCGATCTCGATGCCGAGAGAGGGCAGGGGGACTGGGCCGTGCGGGCGGCGTTCGCGTTTCACCCTCCTCTCCTTCGGTATCCAGCGCTCCATTATCTCGTTCAGCTTCGGTATATCTATCGGCTTGGCGAGATAGTCGTTGAAGCCGTTTTGCAGAAACACCTCGCGCATTCCGGATATCGCGTTGGCCGTGAGCGCCACTATCGTGACCGTCTTGAAATACTCGCCCTCCATAGCGCGGATCGCCGCAGCCGCCTCTATCCCGTCCATCCCGGGCATCATGTGATCCATGAACACGATGTCAAACGGTTCCCTCGCGACGAGGTCGATAGCTTCAACGCCGCTCAGACAGGCCGATACGTTCATCTCGTATGGAGCGAGCAGCCCTTTTATCACCGTCAGGTTCGTGTCTATGTCGTCCACCAACAACACGCGGACGCCGGGCGCGGTGAATCGGACGTCCTCATGCCTCGGCGCGGCGCCGAACCTGCCGCCGATGTCGCCGAGGAGTCGGGCGTCGGCAGTCGTCTGGACGATGGTGGCGGTGAAGGCGGAGCCTTTTCCGTATTCGCTCTCCACTGTGATATCTCCGCCCATAGCGCGGCAGAGGTTGCGCGCGATCGCGAGCCCGAGCCCGCTCCCCTCGACGCTCGTGTTGCGGTTCTGGTCTACGCGGACGAAATCGCCGAAGAGTTTCCCCATATCCTCCGGCTTGATGCCGATCCCGCTGTCCGCTACGCGGAACGTCAGGTTTATCATGGCGTCGCCGGTTCTTTCCCCAGAAGCGCTGAACTTTACAAACCCTTCATCGGTGTATTTAGCGGCATTGGAGAGGAGGTTGAGCAAAATCTGCCTCACCCTGCTCTCGTCGCCCACCAATGCCACAGGAAGCGAGGGATCTATCTCTGGGATCAGCCGGACCGGTTTTTCCTTTATGCGCACGTAAATGATCGTGAGCGCGTCGTTCAGCAGGGAGGCCATATCATAGGGGGCCTGGCTGATCTGCAGGCTCCCGGCCTCTATCTTTGAGAAATCGAGTATGTCGTTGATTATGGAGAGCAGGTTTGTCCCCGCTTGCCTTATTTCCGCGATGAAACTGAGTCCTTCCGGGTTTCCGTACTCGCGGATGGCGAGTTCGCTCATCCCGATTATCACGTTCATCGGGGTGCGTATCTCATGGGACATCCGGGCCAGGAAGCTGCTCTTGGCCTCGGACGCCGCCAGCGCGGCCTCGGTCTGCACTTCGAGCTCCCTTGTCCGCTCTCTGACCGTCAGCTCCAGGACTTTCCCTGCCTGCCGCGTTTTGAAAAACAGGGTCAGAAGCAGCGCCGCTGTAAACAGCATCAGGACGGAGACTCCGAGGAGCCAGGGAGTCCTCGCGCGGGCCAGCGCCGACTGATAGTCGAACACGCGGCTCTTCCAGCGGCTGGCTATGGCTTCGGCGTCGATCATGCGGAGGCTCTTGCTGATTATGGAGCGCAGGACGGCCTCCCTTTTGTCGATGCCGAAATAGGAGCCGTAGGTCTGGTTGAAGGTGATGTTGGCCTTGAAGTTCGGCTTCTCCATGTAATTCGTCAGGGCGAGCAGTTGGTTTTGCGTCCCCATGACGAGATCGACCTCGCCGCTGTCGAGGCCGGCGAGTGCGTCCAGTATGTCGATGTACGTCAGCGTTTGCGTATGTCCCTGGAAGCACTGATGGAAGAGATCGGTATAAGCGGTGTTCTCGCTCAGCCCGACCTTTGCCTGATAAACTTCGTTGACTGTGAAGTCAGCGGTGTCGGCGCGTGAGATGAGCGCGTACCTGTCGGTCATGTAAGGCTCGTCCGGCCAGATGAACCTGCCCTTCCTCTCCTCCGTGATGATGAGTTCGCTGATCAGCGCTATTTCTCCGCTCTCCAGCATGTCCAGCATGTCTGACCAGAGCAGCGTGTCCTGGTGGATTTGCGCGAAGCGCAGGCCGCTCAGGCTTTCAATCTCCGCCATGATGTCCAGCGCGCAGCCCTGCCAAGATTTTTCCGTCTCGTTATAGAACGCGGCGGGGTAATTGTCGTATTCGACGGCGATCTTGACCGGCTCGCCGCCCTCCCCGTGTGCGCGGATATATTCTATTTCTTCACGGTTCAGCCCTTTCAGGAATTTGTCGCGGGTGTAGTCTCTGTACCCTTGCGCATAGAGCCTGGCGAGATGTCTGGAGGCGCTGTTTTCCAGGGCTTTTTGGATGACTGATATGAGCGGCGCCAGCTCAGGGTTCCGCGTAGCCAGAGAAACTGGCCCGTAGACCAGCGGCATCAGGTCTTCCGCGACGATGTCGCCGTAATTGTCGAAGACCGCCTCGAAGGGGGCTTCGTCGACAAAGGCGTCGATCTCCCCCCTTTTCAGCATCCGATACGCCGCGTCGTGATTGCCGACGTAAATTACCCGGTGTTCCCCCGGCAGAAACAGCCGCGTCTGATCGTAGGTAAGAGTTCCTTCGAGGAAGGCGTAGCGGATCGTTCGCGACCTGGCGATGTCCAGGGGGCTTTTGCCCCCGGCGAGGTACATGTACTTGACCGGTCTGCCTGCTATCGGTCCGGTCATCCAATAGGTCTCCAGACGCTCCGGCGTTGCGGTCAGGTCGCCGGTGAAGTCTATCTCGCGGGAAGCCAGCCCGCTCATGAGGTCGTCCCATCCGTAAACAGCAGGCGCGAACGGTATCCCGAACAGCCCGCTCAGCCAGTCGCAGAGCAACACGCTAAAGCCTCCGATGTTTCCGTCCTGCCGAGTGAAACACTCTGCGCTGGGTTCCATCCCGAAGACAAAGCGCCCGCCGCTTTGGCGGATCCGCGCTATCGCTTCCGCCTCTTCTTCCGTGACGCCGGGGATGTCCAGAAAATTTTCGTATACGGCCTCCTGCTTTTCCGCACGAGGCCTCGCCGCGCCGTAGCCGGCGCGCATGACAGTGGACAGGCAGAGCAGCGGGACAGCCAGGATAAAAATCATCCTCTTAAAAAACGGGCGCGTCATAAAATTCGCCTTCATCCCGCAGGCCCCTTTGAAGCGGCTTGAAGGATTTCGATTTCCCAGGCCGCTTTTTTGAAATCCGAGACCAGGACGCAGTCTGAGATTCTCGACAAAGATTCGCCTATAAACGTATCCTGCGCGCATTGAAGCTCGGCCAGAAGGACGTCCACCGCCCTCACGTCCTCCGATGCCAGCGCGTCTTTCAACTGCCGCAGAACTTCATCGCTGGAATCGCTCGATCCTTTGCCGTCACAGTCTTCTGCCGAGATCGCCGTGCCGATGCGCTCCGCCAGGGAAGAGAGCCTGTCACAGAACGCGCCGAGCGCGGACTCGATAAGTTTCATGTCGCGGTTCTCTCCGGCCGTTTCAAGTTCAGCCGCGTCACGCGAAATTTCCGACGCCCCGATGCTGGCCGAAGCGCTTTTCAAGGCGTGCGCCTGGGTGACGAACATGGACAGCGACGAATCGTCAGAGAGGGAGTCTCCCGTGTTCCCGATAAACCTTCTCAGAAGAGCCAGGCGTTCGGCTATGTCCTTGCAGTACAGTCTGAGCACCTTGACGTAACCTTCCCTGGTCCCGCCGGTCATCGCGGTCCCTCTTGCCGTGTCAAGGCCCTCGATCTCGATGAAAGCGGGCGTGGAATCGTCCTTCGACGCGTGCAGGATGAATTTTACCTGTTTCTCCTCCGGTATCCATTTTTCTATGGCGGCATTCAGTTTGGATATTTCGATTGGCTTGGCCAGATAATCGTCAAACCCGCTCTGGAGAAATTTTTCGCGCATACCGGATATGGCGTTGGCGGTCAGCGCTATTATCGGAAGTTCGGCGAATCGGCTCCCGCCGAGTTCCCTTATCCGCCTCGTCGCCTCTATGCCGTCCATCCCCGGCATCATGTGATCCATAAGCACCATGTCGTACTGGCGCTCCTTGACAAGCGCTATCGCTTCGGGGCCGCTCATGCAGGTGTCGGTCTTCACGCGATACGGCGAGAGCAGGCCGCTCACGACCTGGAGGTTCGTCGCGATGTCGTCCGCTATCAATATCCGCGCTTTGGGGGCCATGAAGCGGACGCTGAGTGATTTTTCTTTCATGGACATGTTGACCCCGTTCAAAATATTTGCTGCTGGGACGGCCCACACCGGCATCATGGCGCTGCTGAGGCCGGAGGGCGAGAGAGCTTCTCCGATATCCGCCAGCAGGACTACTTTTGTCTGCAAGAGATTTTTCCTTACTGTTTCCCTCGCCGTGTCAGCTTCCGGCGCCGAGACGAAGGCGTGTGTCCACGCGCCGCCCTCCAGTTCGTGCAGGAACTCGGAAGGTCCGGAAGCCGCGCGAAAAACTACCTCCAGGGATTCGAGCGTGCTGGAAATGGATTTTGCGTATTGTGCGCGCTCATGGTAAAGGAGGACTCTCTGTTTTTCCCGGTCATTCACGGAGGCGATAGCCTCCACGGAATCGTAACGCTGAGGCAGAGTTACGATAAATTCAGACCCATGCCCGTAAACGCTCGTCACCGAAATATCGCCGTCCATCGCGCGGCAGAGGCTCCTGCTTATCGACAGGCCGAGCCCTGTCCCCTCTATTCCGCTGTTGCGTTCGGCGTCAACCCTGACGAAATCCCCGAAAATATTCCCCACATCTTCAGGCTTGATGCCGATGCCGCTGTCTGAAACCGTGAAATTGAGGACTATCGCGCCGTCGTTTTTAGATATCTCTTTTACGGCAAGCCTGATAAAACCCTCCTGCGTGTACTTGACAGCGTTGGCGAGCAGGTTTATGAGAATTTGCCGCAGCCTCGCGGAGTCGCCGATAAGACCGCCAGGAATGCCGGAATCCACGTCCACCAGGAACAGAACATGTTTCTCCGCGATCCGTGTCTTGATAACGCTTATTACGTCGTTCAGGACGGACGCCATTTTGTAAGGGGCGTTCTCGATCTGGAGCAGTCCCGATTCGATCTTGGAAAAATCCAGCACGTCGTTGATGATGGACAACAGGTTAAGCCCGGCCTGGTTGATCCCGGATACATACGTGGCGGCGGAAGGCGGTGATATCTCCTCCCTCAGCGCCAGCTCGCTCATGCCGATTATCGCGTTCATCGGGGTGCGTATCTCGTGAGACATGCGGGCGAGGAATGCGCTCTTCGCGAAATTCGCCTGTTCCGCCGCTTCTTTTGCCCGGAGTATTTCAGTCGTATCGTGCGCGAGGATCATGTACCCGTCAGTGGTGCCTGAAGCATTCACCATAAGGGCGATATGGGCTGAATAACTCCGTAACCTCCCACCGCCTCCGATATTCAACTCTATGTCGGTTTCTATGGCCGACATTTTGGCTTTTACCTCTTCAAGGAGCCCGTTCAGCCGTTTTGATGAAACCTTGTCGATATACTCTCCCCAAATTTTTTCAAACTCGCGACCGTGGATGAGCCCAAAACCGGGGATGCCGGCGAGCCGCAGAAATTCGTCCGTGCAGTACACGAAACGGCCTTCTTTGTCCAGCAGGATTATGAGATCTATGCTGTTGGCGAGCAGCAGATTGAGATATTGTTCGTGCCTCTGTTTCTCCAGTTTAAGAGCGGCGTTGAATTTTTCATGCGCGCTAGAAACGGACACTGCCAATTCCATAGCGTTTTTTATGGAGACAAGTTCGCGGTTCAATTTTTTTATCTGCCGGCTCATGGACGCCACTTCACTGCGCAGACATTCGGCCTCGCTTCCGTCCGTCGCGCCTGAGAATCCATTTTTAGCTGGATCGGCCTGACAGGGCATTGCCGCTAAATGATACAGGCTATCAATGAATAATTGTGGAACCTGTTTACGAGGCTGCCATCCGGGCGTGGAACCGGGCAGATTTCCCCTCCCGCATAGCCGAATTGGTATTTGCACACGCCGTCGAGCTGTTTCGCCACTTCGTCCATCTCGGCGTTGACGTCGCTGCCGAGCATCCATCTGCGGGCGGCGCATGAAAATATCATCATGTTCCGCGTATTTTGCGTTTCCGGGGCGTCAGCGATGGTTTCCCGGGCCGATTGCAGGACGTAATTCTTGTCGCCGTAAGCAAAATCGACGGTCGAGCCAGCGGGCGCGGACCCGTAGCAAAGCAGGGCGCCGTCATCGGTCATAGCGTAAGGGGAACGCACGACCTGGCTTTTGTCCTCCAGCGTAAGTATCAGCGGAATGGAACTGAGGCCGCCCTCGTTGATTTTTCCATTCTCCGCTAAACCTATGGATTTCAGATATTCGAGAACGGGTATGCCGTTTATTTTGCGAATCGCGTTCTTTTTTGACTCGGTGATGATAGCTTTCTGCCTTATCATCCGTTCCTCCGGCAGAGACGTTTTCAGGAATTCCGGATTAACGGCTCCTGACATAGCTACCAGCGCGAGAGCGTCCTGATAATGCTCGCCGTTGAAAAAAGTATAAACGTCGCTGAAATCGGATTTATGAGTGAAAGCAAGCGACCCGAAAAGCGGGACGCCTCCCGAAAATTCGTCTATGCTCTCTATAAATTCGTCCCCTCCGACGTCCTTCAATATCGGGGCCAGAGTGTACAGAAAGGAGGGTTTTTCTGGGAGCGCGTCCCGCAGGCGGGAATAAAGTCCGCCTATAGGGGCTTTGGAGTTTCCACGAATTGGCTGGGTCACTCCCGCCGCGAACGATACATCATCACTCGTGAGCACGGCCGCCGAGAGGATGAAGTCGCCCATATCTCCCGGAACCGCGACGTTGGACGTCGTGCAGCCGACGGTATCGAACGGCAGGGCGTCGCAGACCGCCCTGGCGACGCCGGTCTCCAAAAATTCCGGATGAAAATTCATCAGCCCGACTGAGTGCGCGAGAAGAGTCTCCCCGAGAGCCAGTTGCTCAAGTATCTCCTGGGCGGCGATTTCGCGGTCGTCAATTTCTTTCGTGCTGGCGGTTATCATTTTTATCATCGCATATGCCTCCGATTCTTTTTCTTCCGGCGTGGGAAGCCGCATTGTCCGGCCTCGGCTAGATTTCGTTCAGCCTTTCGGCATGGCGAACTGATCCGCGACCTGTTCAAATACGTCAATCAACACGGGATCGAAATGCGTACCCCTGCCCTCAATGATTATATGGACGGCTTCTTCGTGCGTGAGCGCCTTTTTATACGGCCTGTCCGAGACAAGCGCGTCGTAAACGTCGGCTATGGCCATCAGGCGGCCCTGCAACGGGATATCCTCCCCGGCGAGCCCCGCAGGGTAGCCCGTCCCGTCCCATTTTTCCTGGTGAGTCCCCGCGAAAATCTTCGCGTATTTCAAAAATTCGCTCTCTGGCGTGCTGCTCTCTATCCTCTCGATTATCTGCACTCCGATCGTGGTGTGCCTTTTAATCTCCTCGAATTCCTCGGGGGAGAGGCGGGCCGGTTTGTTCAGGATGCTGTCCGCTATCGCGATCTTGCCGACGTCGTGCAACTGGGACGACTGGAGCATCAGATCTTTGTCCCAGTCCTGCGTCTGTTCCCGGTAAAGGCCGAGGTCTTCCAATCCGTCTATCAGCACGTTGAGCCCGTGCTGGGTGCGCTCGACGTGTCCTCCTGTGATGTCGTCGCGGCTTTCGACGAGATCGGCCACTGTTTTGAGTATCGCTCTCTGCAGCTCTAATACTTTCTTGGTTTTTTCCTCCACCATTTTTTGAAGGTTCTCATTGAATTTTTGCAGCTCGGCCTGATGTTCTTTCAGGACACGCGCCTGATCTTCCAGCCTGCGCTTCTGCTCCTCGACGGTCAGGTGAAGCTCCACGCGTTTCTTGAGCAGCGGGGGCATGAACGGTTTTGAAATATAATCAACCGCGCCTAGCGAAAGCCCTTCAATCTCGCTTTCCGAATCGCTCTTGCCGGTGAGGAATATGATGAGGATGTCCCTGGTCTCAGGGCGTTCTTTCAGGATTTTGACCGCTTCGTACCCGTCCATCTCCGGCATGTCGATGTCGAGAAGTATCAGCTCAGGGCTGTTGCGCTCCAGCAGATCGAACATCTTCGCCGCTGACGGGACGGTGAACACGTCGTAGGCGTCGGAGAGAGAGTTCTTCGCGATCCTCAGATTGGCGATGTTATCGTCGACGATCATGATCATCTTTCTGTCTTTTCCCATGCGATCTACCTCTTCGTTATCAGGCTTGCGGGTTATAATTTAGAAGATTAAAGCATTTTAGGGAGAGGATTTGTAAAAGGTTACCAAATTTTCACCTTTCGGCGCGCTCATTCAAATTTTTCAAACCGGTATCCCTCGCCGTAGATCGCGCTGACCGTATAACCGCTGCCCTCGTTTTTCAGATGCTTGCGAAGGATGGAAATGTGTTTTTTCAGCGTCCTGTTGTCGCCTGCCATCGGCGCTTCCCACACCGTTTCATACAGGCGCTCCGCGCTGACTACGCGCCCTTCGTTCTCCACGAGTTCGAGCAGCAGGGCAAACTCCTTCGGTTTCAGCCGCAAATCCTCGCCTCGGATATTCGCCCGCGCCGACCTTACTTTCAGCGTCAGCGAGCCTTTGGTGATAACCCCCGGCACGGTCTCCACGTTGCGGAACATGGCCTCCACTCGCGCCAGCAGGACCTCATACTCGAAAGGCTTGGAGAGGTAGTCGTTCGCGCCCAGCCGCAGGCCTCTGGAAACGTCCCGGGGCTTACCCCACGCAGTCAGCATGATGATAGGGATTTTGCTTCCGGCCGCCCGAAGCTCCGTGAGCAAATCCAGACCGTTGCCGTCCGGCAGCATGATGTCCAGCACGATCGCGTCGGGCATGGCACCCGACAGATGCCCGCGAGCCTGCGCGAGGTTTTCGGCGGATAAGACGGCATATCCGTGTTTTTCCAGAAAATCGCAATGGTTTTTCAGTATGTCAAGCTCGTCTTCTACGACAAGAAGGGTTTTCACTCGTCCTCATCCTTCCCGTCTCGTCCCTCCAGCAGGGCGCGGTTTATCATCCCAGCCATTTTCATGATCTCGTCCTGAGATTTGGCGAGGCGGCCGTGGTCCGTCTCAGGATACATGTTTGCCACTTGGATGTTGGTGGACACCTTCGTTAGCGGAGTCAGCAGGTCATGGCTCAATCGGTGGTATAAATCAGTCCTGGCGGCCAGATCGCGCGCTCTGCGCCGTGCGTCGTAATACTCCCGCGACAGCATGACGAACTGCGATAGCATCAGGAATACGTTCCCAGGTAAGGTGGCTATGAAAAACGCGGAGTCGAACAGGATATGGGCCAACGGCGCCCAGGCGGCCAAGAATACCAGGGAGACAAGGTACAGCGCCAAGTACGGGCGATTCCGGACGCGCTCGGACGAAAGGGTCCGTGCGGCTAAGGCCACGGTTATGACGAACATGAGGTAAAGCGGGTAAATAAAGCGGTATCCGGCGGGAGGGGATAAAAATTGCGCCAGCGTGACGACGGGTATCGCCGTCGCGTAGACTGCCCTCATTACTCGGCTGAGCCTGACCTCGAACGCCGCCAGAGTGAAAAGCATGACGAAAACGGTGTAGAGGACGAACAGGGCCAGATAGGCGCGCATCCAATGGCGCGCCCCGGCGGGCGCAGCGTAAATCAGCAAGCTGTTGGATTCCATGAGAAAACGAATGCTCACGATGAGGCCGGCAGCCGCGAAAAACATGTAGATGATCTCGTCCCTGCCGCGGCGGAAGCCCCACAGCATGAAGTGATAGAGGGCGATTACGGCAAAAGCCCCGCTGATCCCCGCGACGGAAGCCCGCCGCGAGAGCATGACGCGAGAGAGCGCGCTTCCCCGCCCGACGAGGAAGTTGAACCTCAGCCCCGAGACGAACAGCCTCTCGAAGTTCGACGCCTGTACGACGATCTCGGAGACGCCCCCTCTTGTCGGGAGATTCAGGATGTCGTTCATTTTCGCGGTTATCTCCTCACCACGGGAGCGGCCGACCCGGCCCGCTCTCTGAACAAGGGCGCCGTTTATCCAGACGGAGGCGGCGAATGATATCTCAGGGACATAAATCATAAGTTCCTCGGCGTCTTTGGTCAAAATTGTCATTCTGTAGGTCGCGTACCCGAAACTTGGATACCCGGCCTTCGTCCATGACGAGGGGATCCAGATCAGGCTTTTCCCGTCCAGGCCGCCGGCCGCGAAATCCGCAGGTTCGAGGAGGCGTTCCCAGTAGAACTCCCACTCTCCTGCAAGCGCATACACGCCGGCACGCAAGTCCGCGCCCCTCAGATCGAGGACGCCTGAAGACGCCGGCGCGACGGAATACCCGCGCGGCATGGAGACGACGTAAAACGCGCCCCCGCTGAGGGCGGCGAGGCAGACAAAAGTCAGAAGAAAGCGTCTCATCTCATGCGTTCACCCCGTCAATTTTACTTATTTACGCTGCCTATTGTAGCTGAAAAATGATTGCGCGCGGCTGGGAGATTTTCACAAGGCCGCGAAAGGAGAGAAACGTGAAACACAGAAATTTAGAGTTTTTTAGGCTTGCGTGTTGTAAAATAGGTTCGTGTGACGGGCAAAGAAAATAGAGGCGTTTTTTATTACGAGCTCGACGGGCATACTAGAAAAGCAAGCGTTGCTTTGCTCACACAGCCCAGGGTCGTGGACAGTTCGCGGCTCAGGCGCAAGATAGGCGTCGTAAGCAAAAAAGACTTCGAGGAAATCAAAAAGCGGATACGCGATATTTTTGAGCTTTAGTTATATGCCTACACAAAAAATCACCCCCCGCCTTGCGGCAAAGAGGCGACATCCCGGAGGAATTTGTGAGTCAATACTAGCGTATAGAATGCCTCCGGTCAAATATCCCATGCTGCGAATGATATCTCCAGGACATAAATCACGGCATCTCCAGGCAAAACAAGTGAAGAAATTATCGAAGCCCTGCCAGGGATAAACAATTTTCCCGTCATCATCCTTAATCAAACTGTGGTGCCAGGCCGTCAAGTTCCTGTCCGATCACCTTTAAGTTTTCGATGATGCCGATGTGCTGAGGGCAGACCTGTTCGCACTTTCCGCAGACGACACAGTCCGACGCGCGCCCTCCTATCAATACTTCGACAGCGTATTGAAGCCGGGCTGCGGGTAAATCATCGTAAACCAGCTTACGGTTGTAAGCGCCGAAAACCTTGGGGATAGCGATACCCCGCGGACAGCCCTCCACGCAGTATTGACAGGCCGTGCAGGGGATATGGCTGATTTTGCCGATCGCTTCCCGCGCTTTTTCTATGACCCGTAATTCATCCTGGTCAAGCGGCTGAAAGTCTGCCATGCAGGAGACATTGTCCCGCATCTGACCGATTGTGGACATCCCGCTCAGCACCGTAATGATGTTTTCGTGCGAAGCCGCATACCGAAGGCCCCACGACGCCAGGGAGACATCTGGGCCCGCATCCTCAAAGGCCGCTCTCACGCCCGGAGGAGGGTTTGTCAAAAGGCCGCCCTTGAGCGGTTCCATCACTACGATGGGTTTTTTATGCCTCATGGCCGCCTCATGACACATTCGCGCCTGGATAGCGGGGTTTTCCCAGTCGTCGTAGTTCAACTGAAACTGAACGAAATCCATTTCCGGATGTTCAGTCAGAAGTTTATTCAGCGCCTGGGCGGTGTCATGTATGGAAAAGCCTATATGCCGCGCCACGCCTCTCTCTTTGAGTTCCTTCACATAATCCCACATTCCGAAATCATCAAAACTTTTGGTGCGGCTGCCGCCCAAATTATGAAGCAGATAGTAGTCGACGTAGTCCGCTCCAATGCGTTTTAAGGAAGTCCAGATCATATTTTTGGCTTCTTCGGCCGTCTTAACTACAAAAACGGGACACTTTGTCGCAATCTGGAACGATTCGCGGGGGTAACGGTCTACGATGGCTGTTTTCATCGCCTCTTCTGATTTCCCGTCAATATATGCCCAGGACGAGTCAAAATAGCTGAATCCCCTGGACATGAAAACGTCGACCATCTCTTTCGTCTGCTCGATGTCCACGTCATTTCCGATCATCGGGAGCCGCATAAATCCAAATCCGAGTTTTTTTATGTCCTCACCCAAATACGTCATATCAGCATCTCCAAATCATTGCTTAAGGCCCAATCAATCGGCTGTCTGGTATTTATTCCAGTGTTAATCTGCCTTTAACGGTTAAAACGCCGTCAGCATATCCGGCGTTTAATATTCCGCCGTATTTACGGCTTGCGCTGACATCTGCGTTATCCGGCCTCCATTGAACTTTGCTCCAGTCAAGAGAATCCCAATCTGCGGCCCTGCCGCCTGGCAGTATATATTGCGGCCTCAGGACAGCGGGGGAGAGTGAATTGTCCACGGCTATTTCAGGAGCCTTGGAAAAGGAGTCTTTCAAATCAATTTCTTTTCTGTCATTAGTCCTGACTTGATATACCGTACCGTCCAATATAAAACGGATAACGAGTCTCTGGCCTTCCTCAAGCACCGTTAAATGAAAAAGATTCGTGTACCTTTCCGGACATATCGGGAACAACAGCAACTGCCTGAGCCCGACCGGAATGGTATATCTTCTGGCCGCAGACGAGTCGTACTGGAGAGCGTCAAGCTCTCTGGTTGACCGCGCCCTGCTCGCGCCTGTCGTCGCGTCCAAAGAATCCTTTATATTTTGGCTGCCGATCGACCAGTCTAGATAATTCATTGCAGGTTCTGGCCTAAGAAGATTGTACCGCATGTCAATAGTGACTTCTTGCGCTATTGCTGAAAAACTGCTGGCAAATACCAACATAATACCAATAAAAAATGATTTCTTCATTATTTACGACACCTCCGTAAAAAACCATTACCTGCTCCTGTGCGATCCGTTTTTTCTCCTCACCAGACCAGTTTCTTCTCCACCGTTAAAACGGCGGTGCCATAGTTTGCTATCTTGAAATCAAGTTTTTCCAGTATTTTTTGTAAATTCGCTATCCGTTCCGCCAGTCGGTCACGTTGCTCCCGCAGGAGCGCTTTTCTGCTCTCCTGCGTGTCCTTCCCTTCTTTAAAGAGGTTCACATACTCAATCAAAACTTCAATGGGAATATTCGCTATCCGCATACATTTGATAAATCTGACCCATTCTATATCCTTGTCGCCGTAATCCCTTATGCCGCCCTTGCCCCGCCTCACTGGCGGGATCAGGCCGACGCGTTCATAGTAGCGCAGTGTGTCTGTCGATAATTCATAGCGTCTGCTCACTTCAGCTATGGTCATTATTTTTCCTCCAAAAAATTGTTTTATTCAAGACGGCGTCTTTACGCTTGCTTGTGCCGCCCGTCCGGCTTCCTGTCGGACGCCGGTTCGCTGCGTTCGCTCGAAAAACCTTCGCGTCTTGAGTAAACTTGACAGTCATATAATATTTACCTCTGTAAACTTCTTACCCATGTCGTTACCTTTTCGTTTATCTGACTGTCACTGGCGACGTTATTAAAATTGACGCCACTCTTTGCAAGCGCGTTTTTGGCTTGCTTCCCGATATCGCTCACGGCTGTGCCGGGGCCGCCCTGCGCTGTTGAAAACGCCGCCAGGGGCTTTCCTCCGAAATCTGTCTGACGGAGCAGCGTCGTTATCGGCAATGACGGTAAACCCCACCATACCGGCGTCCCGACGAAAATAAAATCATAGGAGGCGATATCGACATTCAGATCTCTTATTGGCGGATAAGCCTCTTGCTGCTGCCGGTCTTTCGCCCACTGCGTAAATTGACGGTACTCCATTTCAGGAAACGGTGCCGCCGGCTCTACTTTGACGATGTCAGCGTTTGTCAGCCCCTGTGTTATTTCAGCGACCTTCTCTGTGTTGGCATTTTCTGAGTAGGAATAGTACAACACCAATACTTTACCCAGGCCGCTTTGCTCCGCGCTTTGCCCGAACGCGAGAACGCCTGTGCAGAATAGCAAACCCAAAACCGCTGCGCACCGCATAATGATGTTTTTCATGTCGTCCTCCTCCGATGGTGAATGGGATAATTTTTTTGATGTATATATGCACCTCCTGATATTCTGAATTGTATCAGTTGGAGTTAACTCCATGTCAAGCGCTGTTTTTGAGAGCGTCGTTCACCCAATGATTTTGTAAGAAGAAACCCTTGCGGCAGAGTGATCTTTTTATAAAATATCATTACCTGGCCGACACTCTCAGAAAGAGCAGACGAAAGGGTGCGCTGACGTTGAAGCCTGTGAGCGGGCGGACCGGGGTTTGCCGCTTTTGGGGAGGATGAGCATGAAATCGCTGTCTATGAACTACGCGTATATTCTCCGCTGCAATGACGGGACGCTGTACACGGGCTGGACGAACGACCTGAAACGCCGGGTTCGCGCGCACAACAGCGGCACAGGCTGTAAATATACCCGGACGCGCGCTCCCGTCGAACTGGCCTACTACGAAGAGTTCGAGGACAAGCGGGACGCGCAGCGGCGGGAATACGCAATAAAGAAGCTGCCCCGGCCGGAAAAAGAACGCCTGATTGAAAGCCGCAAGGAGGCACAGGCCGTGTACTTTGAGTACGGCGAGGCGGAAACCGAATACCTGAAGCGCAAGGACAAGCGGCTCGGTGAAGCGATTGACGCAATCGGGCATATCTATCGCGAGGTGGACGCCGGCCTGTTCCGGTCCGTCGTTCATCACATCGTCGGGCAGCAGATTTCGTCCGCCGCCCTTAAAACCG
>JAISFV010000151.1 GCA_031263445.1 Synergistaceae bacterium
CCCGGCAGCATAAAGCCGCACAAGCACTTCAAGGGAGAGGTTTACGTCCTGAAGAAGGAGGAGGGAGGGCGCCACACGCCGTTCTTCTCCGGCTACAAGCCTCAGTTCTACTTCCGCACTACGGACGTTACCGGTGAGATAAAGCTGGCTGAGGGCGTTGAGATGGTAATGCCCGGGGACAGCAGCACGTTTGAGGTGAAGCTGATAGCTCCGATCGCGATGGAGCCCGGGCTTCGTTTTGCCGTCCGCGAGGGCGGGCGCACGGTCGGGGCGGGCGTCGTCACCGAGATAATAGAGTAATTCTGGTCCCTGGAGGGATTGACGTGGCGAAAAATATTCGCATAAAGTTAAAGGCTTTTGACCATAGAGTGCTGGACGCATCGGCTGTCCAGATAGCTGACACCGCAGGCAGGACCGGAGCCAAGGTCTTCGGGCCCATTCCTCTGCCCACCGAGAATAAGAAGTTCACAATTCTCAAGTCCCCCCACAAGGACAAGGACGCGCGTGAGCAGTACGAGATCAGGACGCATAAACGCCTGATCGACATCATCGATCCGACGCAGAAGACGATGGAGGCGCTTATGCAGCTCAACCTCCCTTCTGGCGTCGATATACAGATCAAGCTTTAACCGGGGCTTGGTCTGACAAAGGAGTGAATGGAATGAGCATTGGCGTTCTGGGGAAGAAAGTGGGTATGACACAGGTCTTCGGTGAAGACGGCCGCGCTGTTCCGGTGACCGTCATCGAGGCGGGTCCCTGCCCGGTAGTCGAGGTCCGCACCCCGGAAAAAAACAGCTATTCAGCCGTTCAGCTTGGTTTCATCGACGAGAAGCCAAGCCATGTAAATAAGGCTAAAAAGGGATATTTCGAGCATCAGGGCGTGACGCCGAAGAAGGTGCTCCGCGAGTTCCGCGTGGACGACGCTTCCGGCTACTCCGTGGGCCAGACGGTCACCGTCGAGCTCTTCAGCGGCGGCGAGCGAGTAGACGTCCGCGGCGTGAGCAAGGGCAAAGGGTATGCCGGCGGCATGAAGCGCCACCACTTTTCGGGGGGCCCCGCCAGCCACGGCGCATCGAAGGTGCACAGGAAACCGGGCTCCAGCGGGGCTAACAGCTATCCCGGGCATATATTCAAGGGTAAAAAGATGGCCGGCCGCATGGGCGGCGAACGGGTCACGGCCAAGGGGCTCACGGTTTTCGCGGTGGACGCGGAGAACAACCTGATCCTTATCCGCGGCTCCGTGCCCGGCGCTAACGACGGGCTTGTCCTCATCTACAAGACGGCTTAGGGCAGGGGAGGCGAAATTTTAAGATGCCTATCGTTAAGAAGGTTGATTTTAACGGCGAAGTTATGGGAGATTTCGAGCTCTCCGGCGATATTTTTGAGGCGCCCATACACGTTCCGGCGATGCACCAGGTCGTTGTGGCCCATTTGGCCAACATGAGGGTTGGGACGCACAACACGAAGGACCGGGGCGACGTCCGCGGAGGCGGCCGCAAGCCGTGGAGACAGAAACACACGGGCCGCGCCCGCGCGGGGAGCAACAGGTCCCCGGTGTGGGTGGGCGGCGGAGTGGCTCACGGACCGCACCCGAGGGACTATCATCAGAAGGTGAACAGGAAGGTGCGCCGTCTGGCGCTCCGTAGCGCCCTGTCGCTGAAGGTTCACGAGAACAACATGGTGGTGGTAGATCATTTCGCGATGGATGCCCCGAAGACGAAGGACATGGTGTCGTTCCTCGGCAGGCTGGAAGGAGCGGCTAAGCCCCTCTTCATACTGCACGAGAGCAACGTGCCGGTCATCAAGTCCGCGAGCAACATCCCGGGCGCGCTCGTTCTTCATGTGGACAGCATAAACGTGTACGACATATTGAACCACGTAAAGCTGATCGTGACCCCCGAGGCCGTGCGGAAACTTGAGGAGGTGTTCGGGGCATGATCGCTATAGCTCACGACATTATAGTCCGTCCGATCATTACGGAAAAAAGCAGCAGGATGATGGCTCAGAACAAGTATACTTTCGAGGTTTTGCCATCAGCGAACAAGATAGAGATCCGCCGTGCTGTGGAGGAAGTGTTCAAGGTCAAGGTCAGGGGAGTTCACACGATCAAGGTGCACTCGAAGCCTAAGAAGATGGGCCGTTTTTCCGGACGCTCGCGCTCGTGGAAAAAGGCGATAGTCACGCTTCTTCCCGGGGAACGCATCCAGTTCTTCGACGGCGCCGGCATTTAAGGGAGGACTGAAAATGGGTATAAAGAAATATCGTCCTACAACGCCGGGCCGCCGCTTTATGACAAGCCCGGATTACGCGGAGATAACAAAATCAACCCCCGAGCGCAGCCTGACTGAGTCCTTGAAGTCCAGCGGAGGGCGCAACAACACGGGGCGCATCACGATGCGCCACCGCGGGGGCGGCGCCCGCAAGCTCTACAGGATCATAGACTTCAAACGCGACAAAATCGGCGTGCCGGGGCGCGTGGCCGCAATCGAGTACGACCCCAACAGGTCCGCCCGGATTGCCCTGATCAACTACAAGGACGGGGAGAAGCGTTATATACTGGCGCCCGTCGGACTCTCCGTGGGGGACTGGATCTTAGCCGGGCCCGAGGCGGACATCAAGCCGGGGAACGCCCTCAAGCTGAGGAACATACCCGACGGGACCGTGATCCACAATATAGAGATAGAGCCCGGCCGCGGCGGCGTGGCGGTGAGATCCGCCGGGGTCTCCGCGCAGCTCATGGCCAAGGAGGGCAAGTACGCCTTCGTCCGTATGCCGTCGAGCGAGCTCCGGCTGATCCTGCTGGAGTGCACGGCCACCATAGGCCAGGTCGGCAACGAGGAGCACGAGAACGTGGTCTTAGGCAAGGCCGGCCGCACTCGCTGGACTGGCCGCCGCCCGCACGTGCGCGGAATGGTGATGAACCCCGTCGACCACCCTATGGGCGGCGGCGAGGGGCGGAGCAAATCCCACAAGCACCCGGTTTCGCCGTGGGGCACTCCCGCCAAGGGCTACAGAACGCGCAAACGCAAGCCTTCGGACAAGTTTATAGTCCGCAGGCGCAGCAAGTAATTAGGAGGTATAGAGCATGGCTCGTTCACTTAAAAAAGGACCGTATGTGGATGCGAAGCTCTTGAAGCGCATAGAGGACATGAACGAATCCGGCAAGAAGCGGGTCATCAAGTCCTGGGCGCGGCGATCCAGCATCACGCCGGAGATGATCGGCCACACGATAGCGGTTCACAACGGGAAAATTCATATACCTGTATACGTCAGCGACAACATGATCGGGCACAAATTAGGCGAGTTTGCCCCGACGCGCAGGTTCGGCGGACATGCGGGTCAGGAACGCTCCTCCAAGGTTAAGAGGTAGGGAGGGGTATGGAGATGGAGGCAAAAGCAATGACCTGGCAGGTGCGCGTGTCGACGGACAAGGTGCGCGCGGTGCTTGAGCTGATAAGAGGCAAGAAGGCGGCGGATGCCCTGACGATCCTGAAGTTCACCCCGAACAGGGGCGCGCGTTACGTCGAGAAGACCTTAAGGAGCGCGCTGGCCAACGCGGAGCA